>NZ_JACJDO010000008.1:0-109294 GCF_014163535.1 Pseudoalteromonas sp. SR45-4 | reverse complement strand
GGAAATATCGTTGCTCCGTTAAGTCATTAATGATGAAGTGGATAAAACGACCGACGCCAAATCAGGCCAAGACTTGGGTATTATTTGGTAAAAGCAATCGAGGTAATTTATGTAGCGCTTCACTAAGCTCACTTTTAAACACCAAGTTTTAGAGCCGTACATGTTTAAAAAAAATGAAAAGGACAAACCGTGAAATTATCGGGTTTAGGTATTTGGAATCTCTATTTTTTAGTAAAGTTTGTACTTTTTTATTATGGTGCCATAAAATTTGATTTTTTAAGTAATGCTGCTTTAGCTGCCTTATTTGCACTTACCTTTAGTAATTCACAAGTAGATAAGCTAAAGCACTTTATTGGCGCGGTGTTTGCGATTGTATTGCTTTATAAAGATTCATGGTTACCTCCAATTGATAGATTAACCAAACAAGCGGGAAATATTCAAGATTTTAGTTTAGGTTATTTTGTTGAGTTGTTTGGCCGCATAGTTAATTACGATATGCTGTTGGGCTTATTTATTATTGTTATTTGTTTTTGGTATACCTCGCAGTGGATCCGCTTTACTACAGTAACAATAGCTGGATTAATTTTTATAGGTTACCAGGGGGCGTTAAAGCCAAATGATATGGCAGTGTCGGTGCAAAATGCGCCTAATCAAGAGCAAGAGTTTAGTAATACTGCTGTAGTTACCCAAAAGCTAGATTCAGCAGATCAGCAATTAAATGATTTTTATAAGCAGCAGAGCCAATTAGTTAGCTACTTTCCAGATGAGTATAACGGCACGCAATTTGACGTTGTTGTTTTAAATATATGCTCCCTAGCTATTGCAGACTTAAACGCTATAGGCGTTAGTTTAGATGATGTTTATAGTGATTTTGATATTGTTTTTTCTGATTTTAATTCAGCTACGTCCTACAGTGGTCCTGCCGCCATTAGGTTACTACGGGCAAGTTGTGGGCAAACAAGCCAACCAGCACTGTTTAATGATGCGCCAGAGCAATGTCACTTATTTAATAACCTAGAAAAGCTAGGATACGACAGTCATTTAGTTATGAATCATGATGGCCATTTTGACGGCTTTAAAGATTTAGTGAAAAAACAAGGTAAGCTAAATAGCCCACTATTTGATACCACATCATTACCTGTTGCGCAGTATAGCTTTGACAGTAAACCTATTTATTCAGACGAGGCGGTGCTAAATAGTTGGCTTGAAGAGCAAGGCGATAGCTGCGCACCATGCGCTATGTATTACAATACGATTAGCTTGCACGATGGCAATCAACTGGCTAATAGCAGGCGCATGAATAGTAATGAAAGTTATCCTGTTAGACAACAAAATTTATTTTCAGATATTAATCAGTTTATTAAAAACTTAGAAAAACGCGGCCGCAACGTGATGCTAATGTTAGTGCCAGAGCATGGCGCTGCACTGCAAGGCGACAAAGTACAATTTGCAGGGCTGCGCGAAATACCAAGCCCTTCAATAGTAACAGTGCCAGCGGCAATTAAGTTTATAGGTCCTGACTTGCCTCGTATGTCGCAAATAACAGTGGCAAATACAAGCAGCTACTTTGCTCTATCTGAGCTGATAACTAAGGTGATGAAGAGTAATTACTTTGCAGGGAAAAGTAATAATATGGCAGAATTAGTGAGCCAGTTACCCACTTCGCAAAAAGTAGCAGAAAATGCCGGAACAATAATGATGTATGTTAATAAACGTCCATATATTCAATTGGATGGCGGTGAGTGGACTTTATATCCCCGAGGGTGAGTTATTTTTTATATTTAGCTCAAGCAAAAAAAACGCATATATGTCCAAATTTGTTTACATTAAACTATCCAGCTGATCAGAGTTAGCGTATTATTCAGCGCAAATAGTTTCCCCTTATTTGAGGCTGTATGCGTTTAGATATTCATTGTGCGGATCGAGTTGGTATTGCTCAAGAAATCCTTAATATTTTAGTTAACTATAATGTTGATTTAAAAGGGATTGAAGTCGACTCAGTTAATTGTCGTATGTATGTTAGCTTTCCTGAAATAGAATTTGAGCAGTTTCAAAAAATCATGCCATCAATTCGCTTAATTGATGGTGTGCATGATGTACGCACCACGGCATTTTTACCCTCAGAGCGTGAACATAACGAATTAAATACGCTACTAAGAGCACTACCCGATGGCGTTATTTCTATAGATGCCAAAGGTTGGGTGCGTTTATGTAATGACGCAGCGTGCAAAGATTTACAACTAACAGAAAAAGAAGTTATTGGTGCCAATATTAATAACTTACTTAAAGGTTTTAATTTTACTCGCTGGCTTGAGGGTAAAGAAGTACTTGGCCAAACTACGCGCGTAGAAGTGGCAGGTGAAGATTTTATTGCGGATATTTTACCCATTGCTGTTCCGCAAAGTAACGAAGGCGATGTGCTAGCCGGGGCGGTAATAAATATTAAATCGCAAAGTCGCTTAGGCCAACAAGTAAGTGCTTTTAGACGCTATGGACAAGAGAGCTTTGCTACTATTCATAACTTTAGCACTGCAATGCGCCGAGTAGTGCGTGAAGCACGCAAAATGGCGCAGTTAGAGGCGCCTATTTTAATTACTGGTGAAACCGGTACTGGTAAAGAGTTACTTGCACGTGCATGTCATTACGCTTCTAATCGCTCTGTTAAGCCTTTTATTGCTTTGTCGTGTGCTTCGCTACCCGATGATGTGGCCGAATCTGAATTATTTGGTTATGCCGGTTACGAAGAAAACGCCGCGCCAAAACGTGGCGTACTTGAACAAGCCGATGGCGGTACTGTATTTTTGGATGAAGTGGGCGAAATGTCTACTCAATTACAAACCAAGTTACTGCGCTTTTTACAAGATGGCACATTTAGAAAAGTAGGCGATGAAAACGAAGTAAAAGTTAATGTACGTATTGTTGCTGCCACTCAAAAAGACTTGCCTGCTATGGTGCAAGAAGGTGTTTTTAGAGAAGACTTATATTACCGTATTAACGTTTTAACGCTAGAAATAGCACCACTGAGAGATCGCAAAGCCGATGTGGGGCCGCTTGCTGAGCACTTTATTCAAAAGTACGCACAGCAAAATGGTCATGACGTGCCGTTGTTATCACAAGAGTGTTTAAGCTTTTTACAAGATTATCCGTGGCCGGGTAATGTGCGCCAATTAGAAAACGCAATTTACCGTGCTGTGTCTTTGTTAGATGACAGTGAATTACGCGTTGAGCATTTACAGCTCCCTACATTTACCCATGATTTAGGGTATTTAGAATCAGATTTTGAAGGCTCACTTGATCAAGCAGTTAAACGCTTTGAAGCTACGTTATTACGTAAGCTATATCCTGCTTATCCTAGCTCACGCCAACTAGCAAAGCGCCTTGGTTTAAGCCACACCGCGGTGGCAAACAAGTTACGTGATTATGGTATTAATCGTAAAACAGTAAAAGTTTAGTAACGCAAAGTAATAACTATAAGCTTAAACGTGCGCGGGTAGCTTATAGTTATTTACTTTAATAAAGTAAACTTTGGCTAAACGCGTGTGATACACTTAATTTAATTTTAACTGGTAAGACCTCTGCCGTGAACTTATACATTCGACTTATTTTATTGTTTTTTAAAATTAAACGTAACCATGACTATCAACACTTACTTGATACGGTAAATATTGATTACAAAGCCCTACCTACAGATTGCGATATAAACTTACATTTAACTAATTCACGTTACTTGGCTATGATGGATTTATCGCGCACTTGGATGACAGAGCGGGTGGGTTTATTAAAGCACATATTAAAACGTCGTTGGTTTCCAATTGTAAACGCGACTGCTATTACTTATATTCGCGATATAAAACCTATGCAGCGTTATACAATTAGCACGCGCTTAGTGGGCTGGGATCATAAGTACTTTTATATAGAGCAAAAATTTCACTCTCAGCGTGGCTTACACGCAATTGCTTATGTGCGCGGCGTATTTAAAAGTAAAAAGGGCATAATTAGCATTGAAGAAATGCTGGAAGTAGCTGACTTTAAAGGTGTAGCCCCTATTTTACCAAGTGAAGTAATGCACTGGAAAGAAATGTTAGAGCAGAAAAAAGTAACTAATTTACCACGATAATAATAGTTAACCTGAACTCTGGTTAGTTATGAGTAATAATCAATAGTTGAAAAAAAAAGGCCTTACGGCCTTTTTAACACACATGCTTATTACTATTAAAAGCTGTATTTAACCCCAAACATCGCCACAATTGGGTCAATTTTAACGGTTGACGTTAATGCTTGAGCGCCATCGGCATAGACAGTTGCATCAGTTTCAATATCCATAATTGAAACCATAGCGTGTAGGCCCCATTTTTCATCTATTTTATAGTTAGCACCCACTTGCGCTACAAAGCCAAACGAATCATCAAGTTTAACTTCTACATCATCTGTTCCAAGTACTGTTTTTAGTGCTTGAGAAGGTTGCTCATCAAAGAAAGTTGTATAGTTAACACCTACACCAACAAAAGGGCGAAACGCGTAGCTTGAATCTAAAAAGTGATATTGCGCTACTAACGAAGGAGGTAAATGCTTAATGTTAGCTATTTTATTGCCCGCTAAATCACCCGCGCCATTTATATCATGTGAAAACGGTGTAGCTGCAATTAACTCTAACACCCATTGCTCATTAAAAGCATAATCAACAGTAATACCTAACTGAGTATCTGAACCCGGATTAAGTCCTTGGGCAGAATTTTCGTTAATTGGTGAGCTAGTACTATCAGGGTTTACGTTTATAGCACCCACGTTTACGCTAAAGTTAGCGTGTGCAGCAGGAGAGAGTGCTAATAAAGAGGTGAGTAATGCAATGCTTAATTTAGTTTTCATGTTGTTCTCCAAGAACTACTTTGTGATTGCCGCTATTATTATTCATTAACACAAACAATAACTTGTTTTAGATCAAGGTTTCAGAAATGTTTGAAGTTAGCAAAATCATTTATTGATTTAGATTAAGTTTCTCCACAGTACATAACAAAAGCTATTGACTTATTTAGGTAATATTCAGAATAAAATCAGCCAAGTTTGTTAAACTTATCTTTATGTCTCCTTTTCAATATTAAGCAGGTTAAATGAACGCTACCCAGCAGCTGTTTCTTCATGGTTCAATTTCTAAAGCGCTGCTTAAGTTAGGTATTCCTATAATTTTAATCAATGTTTTACAGTCGGCGTATCAACTCACTGACGCTTTTTGGGTGGGGCGTTTAGGGGCTGCGCAAGTTGCTGCTGTGTCTATTAGTATGCCTGTTACTTTTTTAGTCATTGCCATAGGTGCAGGTTTGGCGATGGCGGGAGCTATTTTATCGGCACAATATATGGGAGCAGGGCAGCAAGACAAAGTAAATCATGTTGCCGCGCAAACTATGTTAATGGTGACGCTAACAGCCATAGTGCTGGGGGGCATAGGTTATATGCTATCGCCTTATTTTTTAACCCTTTTAGGGGTAGAAGACGCTGTTTATGGCGATGCACTTAAGTTTATGCATGTATCGTTTATTGGGGTTATTTTTGTATTTATTTATGCCATGTTCCAATCGTTAATGCGTGGTATTGGCCAAACAAAAGTACCGCTAATTATTGTGAGCGTGACCGTGTTGCTTAATTTTGTACTCGATCCGTTATTTATTTTTGGCTATGGCAGTTTTCAAGGCTTAGGGGTAATGGGAGCTGCACTGGCAACTTTAGTAACGCAGAGCTTAGCTGCACTTGCTGGGGTAATTATATTTTTACGCGGCCGTCATGGTATTCAATTACAGCTAAAAAGCTTTTACCCCGATTGGCAATATATAAAACAAGCCTTCTTTTTAGGCGCTCCGGGTTCAATTGAATTGTCGGCTCGTGCTTTTGGTTTAATTATCATGTCTTTTTTAGTGGCAAGTTTTGGCACGCAAACGATTGCATCTTACGGTGTTGGCTCCAATGTTTTACAAATGGTGATGATCCCAGCAATGGGTTTGTCGATGGCTGTGTCTACATTAGTGGGGCAAAATATGGGCGCAGGAAACCCCAAACGCGCTGCGCAAATAACTCAGCTTGCTAGTTTATGGGGCTTACTAGGCCTGTCGTTTGTGGGAGGGGTAGCCTATTATTTTGCCGAGCATTTAGTTGCATTTTTTATTCCCGATGATGGGGCTGTAATCGCTAAAGGCGCAAAATTTATTCGCATAATGTGTTTAACTTGGGGGGGAATTGGTGTACAACTTTGTGTCGTGGCTGCTTTTAGGGCATCTGGCAATATGCTTAATGCTATGTTAGTTGCCCTGTTATCACAGGGGGTTGTACAGTTTCCTGCGGCGTATATTTTATCTAAACATACGCAATTAGGAGATCACGGTATTTGGTATTCATTTGCCATTACCAACGTAGTTATTGCGCTTATTACCTATGCGTGGTTTGCTCAAGGTTCGTGGCAAAAAACTATTTTAACCAAAGAAGACAAAGACATAGCTAAAATTAGCCAAGAAGCTTTCATCGAAGAAGGCAGTCACTAAACATTGCGGTGGGGTTTGCTGCCGTATAATTAATTTTATAAGGAATAACTATGTCTGTTTTGGTTGCTATAGGGGATCGTGATAATTCTAAGCTGGTGTCGCAGTTACAAGCACGCTTACCTAATATACACATTGAGCAATATTCACAGTGTGAAGATTTCAGTAAAGTTGAGTTTGTATTAGCCTGGTATGCACCAAAAGAACTATGGGCACAATTACCTAATTTAAAAGTGGTGTCGTCGTTTGGTGCTGGGGTTGATAGCATTGATTTAGACTTGCTGCCAGAGCATGTTGAAGTGGTACGTATTGTTGACTCCCAATTAGAAGTAGATATGGCCGAGTATGTACTTACTCACGTATTGGCGCAAAAGCTACAATTAAAAGAATATTATCAAAAACAAGCTGCAACGCAATGGAAACCCAAGCGAGTATTAAGCTATAACAGAGTGGCTATTTTAGGCTTTGGTCAATTAGGTCGAGCCTGTGCGCAAAGACTCGTTGATAATGGCTTTAGCGTGAGCGCGTGGGCACAAAGCCATAAAGACGTGAATAACGTGACCATGTATTATGGAGAACATGGGCTAAACGAAATGCTGCCTAATACAGATTATTTAGTGTGCTTATTACCGCTGACCGAAAACACGGCCGGAATTATTAACAAAGATTTATTGGCTAAATTACCCGCCCATGCAGTATTAGTAAATGCGGCACGCGGCCAGCACGTAATAGAAGCTGATTTATTACAGGCACTTAATAGTGACCGTTTACGCGCCGCCACGCTTGATGCATTCGATCAAGAGCCATTACCAAGTGAGCATCCATATTGGCTGCATCCTAAAATAACCATAACACCACATTGCGCTGCATTATCAGATGTTAACTGCGTTATTGAACAAATTGAAGTGAGTATTCAATGCTTAACTAATGGCACACCACTTAAAAACCGGGTTGATAGAACCAAAGGCTATTAGCCACGAAGAAAATGATTTGATAAACATCTTGTTAACAGGTGTAATTTTTATTATTGTATGAAACTTATTCTTACTAATAAAAATAATATCGAGAATACTATGAAGTCTAATCAGGGCGGCGTTAAATTAAGTTTAGTGGTTATATCTATTATAATTTTAGGAGTATCGGCATGGTTTAACCAAGCAAATGCTTGCGAGCTTGCGCTAATACTCTATTAAAACAAAACCTATGCTGAGTTTTTATCAAACCTAGCATAGGTTTTTGCTATAAGCACTAAAATTATCTCCTTAATTAGTTATCTAATTTAAGTCCTCAGTATGCTGCTTGTTGTATCACACCACAATTTCATTCTTATATTGCTAATAGTTATCGGGTTAGTCCAGATTGACGATGATAGTTGCTCAGCGTCAGCCTTATGCTGGGTGCTAAATTAATAAGCACGACATCGGAGATAAGAATGACGACAGCACCTAAGTACGTAGAAGGGCATAACCTGTTACGCGGGAAATCGGTTTTAGTAACGGCCGCCGCAGGCGCGGGCATTGGCTTTTCAGCCGCATTACGTGCAGCCGAAGAAGGGTGCCGGGCATTAATGATATCTGACATTCATCCACGTCGTTTAGATGAAGCTGTAGCTAATATAAAAGCGCAAACAGGTTTGCAACAGGTATTTGGCCAATTGTGCGACGTAAGCCAAGAAGAACAGGTTCAGGTATTGATCAATGCAGCAGAGGATAAACTCGCAGGTGTTGATGTGCTTATTAATAATGCAGGACTAGGTGGTCAAACCGCTGTAGTAGATATGAGCGACGAGCAGTGGAGTAAGGTGATGGACATTACTCTTACCGGTACATTTCGTATGACCCGTGCAATGCTGCCATTTATGCAACAACGCAAGGCAGGTGTAATCATTAATAATGCTTCAGTATTGGGTTGGCGAGCACAAAAAGAGCAAGCACATTACGCCGCTGCTAAAGCCGGTGTTATGGCATTTACTCGCTGCTCGGCATTAGAAGCTGCTGAGCATGGAGTGCGAATTAACGCGGTATCGCCATCAATCGCTTTACATGAATTTCTTAAAAAAGCCTCAAGTGCCGACGTACTTGAGCAATTAGCCTCAAAAGAAGCCTTTGGTCGTGCTGCCGAAGTATGGGAAATCGCCAACGTGATGATGTTTTTAGCCAGCGATTACTCGTCTTACATGACGGGCGAAGTTGTGTCTGTTAGTTCACAGCGTGCTTAGGGGGGCAAAATGGCAAATAAAATAATTACTAGCAAAACGCAATTACTTGCTTCAACCGGACTTGATTTAGGCGTAAGCGACTGGATTGCAGTAGAGCAAAGCCGTATTGATATGTTTGCCGAGGCAACGGGAGATCATCAATGGATCCATGTCGATCCCATTAAGGCTGCAGAAGGCCCATTTGGCGCATGTATTGCGCATGGTTATTTAACCCTGTCATTAGTTAATTATTTTTTACCTCAGTTGGTAGATGTGCAAAATATAAGCATGGGAGTTAATTACGGCTGCGATAAAGTACGCTTTCCTAATGTGGTTACAGCGGGCAGTAAAGTACGCGGCACAGGGCAAATAATTAGTGTGGAAGAAGTTAAAGGCAGTGTGCAAGTGATCACGCGAGTAACCATTGAAGTGGCAGAGCAACAAAGGCCAGCCTGCGTGGTAGATACCATTAGCCGTTACTCGTTTGTCTAAATGTTTTGGTTAAGCACGACTAAAGCATAACACTTAAACAGCTAGCGGTTATGTTACAAATAATAGTATTAAATTGCTTAATATAAGAGTGCAATTTAAGAATAACGGTTATTGATAAAAGGTTGGATTTAATTACACAAACGAGGGGTAACATGGTCAATACTGATACGCGTTATATTATTTGGTTGCTGGATTTTTTATCTAGCTTGGGAATGGATACCAACACCATTGCTGCCAACAATGGTATCAGTCGCAGTGAGCTCCACAAACCTAATGTGCTCATTAATGCTAAACAGCATCGAGGTTTACTAACTGATGCACAGCAGTGTTATGAGGGCAGCGATCTTGGACTCATATTAGGTTTAAAACGCTCTATTGCTACCCACGACCAACTTGCATATTTAATGATGAGCAGCGCGACGCTGCGCGATGCCAGCCATATTGGGCTTAAATATCAAAATTACTCAGGCCGCTTTTCTGGTAATTTAGTAGTGACCTCCTTTAGTGAAATTCAAGCCGAAGGCTGTTATCAAATTGACGCTAAAGCTGAGCTGGGTGAATTGCGTGTATTAGCAATAGAAGATTTACTTGCCAATATAGTCACGACTTGTCGTTGGGTGCTTGGTCAAGCATTGCCTATTACTAAACTACGTTGTAATTATCCGGCGCCAGTTCATGCTGAGTGTTACCAAGCCATTTTTAATTGCCCCGTCGAATTTGATGCCCAGTAACCCAGCTATTTTTTGATGCTGCGATTTTGGATCAACCACTCCCGCAGTCGAGCCCAGAAAGTGTCAACTTTTATAAAAAACTGTGCGAAGAAAAAAGCATTACTCGAAATCATGGCGACATAGCATGGCGCTTGTCGCAAATTATTGTTGAAGATCCTGCCAGTCCTCCATCGCTGCACGATGCAGCACTAAAGCTGCATTGTAGTTGCCGTACCTTGAGCCGTAAGTTATTGGCGCAAGGTTGGCGCTATCAACAATTAATCGATCAAGTACGAGAGATACATGCGCGGCGACATTTGAGCGATCCTACGTTATCAATCACTCGCATTGGTCAGCAACTTGGGTATGCCGATAGTTCGGGGTTTCATCGCGCTTTTAAAAAATGGACTGGGTTGTCGCCAAGTGCTTTTCGCCATGCGTTATTTGCGGTGCGCTAATCGCTAGTTAATGGCTAGATCGGATAACAACTTGGCGCAATGAGACAAGCTTTATTAACCACTCAGACCTATTATTTTAACCATGATTTAACATGTTTATTTTGCACAGCAACAGGAAGGTATAATAATAATGAAAAAATATGATGGCCTTAATCAATCAATGCTAGAGCGCTTTGCAACTCGTCCGGGTCGCAAAGAATTATTACCAGAGTTAAGCGAAAAAGCGCAAGTTGCGCTTATGTGTCGCATGCTTATTCGTGAAGGATGGGATGAGCATATTGCAGGGCATATTACTTACCGATTAGAAAACGGTAATATTTTAACTAATCCATGGGAGCTCGCTTGGGGGGAGTTAACCGCCAGCGATATCGTTACGCTAGACCCAAAGGGTAATGTGCTTGATAGTGATTGGAATGTGACCCCAGCGATAGGTTTGCATTTACAGCTGCACGCAATGCGACCTGATGTACATGTTGTTATTCACAATCATCCGCATTGGAGTGGTATTTGGGCTTGTATGCAAAAAGTGCCGCCAGTATATGACCAAGCAAGTGCTTATTGTGGTGTTGAATTACCACTTTATGATGAATATGAAGGCACCTTTGAAAACGAAGCAACTAGCTTATCAGCAGTTGAAGCGCTCGGTGATGCTAAGTGGGCATTACTGGCAAACCACGGCTCGTTAGTGGTGGGTAAAAATCTGCGCCAAGCACACCTGAGAGCAATTACTTTAGAGTGGCGCAGTAAACGCGCGTATGAAGTGGAATTAGCAGGTGGCGGACGACCATTAAGTGATGAAGAAGTTAAAAAAGTGTCTATTGCTGACGACAACGGTTTCCCTTTTGTTTGGGAAGCAATGGCGCGTAAAGAATTACGCCTAGATCCAGGTTTAGTCGACTAAATTTGTCGGATTCACTTAGCTAAGTAGAAGGAATAAAAAATGAAGCTTACAGTAACTCCGCTTGATAATGTTGGCGTAGAAGTGTCGGGTTTCGATATTAACGAGCCACTTACCGATGAAATAAAAGCTGAACTAAAAGCACTATGGTACGAACACGCTATTTTAGTGTTTCGTGATCAGGATATTAGCCCTGAAAAGCAAATTGAGTTTAGTCGCATTTTTGGCCCGTTAGAATTACATCCGTTAAAAGTTACCACCAGTGATAAATATCCAGAGTTATTTGTGCTACAAAATGGTGGCCCTATGGATAAGTTTCAAACTGCTTTTTATAAAGGCGAAGAAATTGTGGGTCGGTTAGATTGGCACATGGATTTGCATTATACAGCGCGTCCAAATCATGGTGCATTGTTGCGCGCTGTGGTGGTGGCAGCAGAAGATGGCATGACCGGCTTTGGCGATTTAGCAAAAGCGTACGATGCACTCGACGACGACACTAAAGCTTTAATTGAACAGCTAGAAGTGGTTTACAGCTTTAGTATGCAGCGCCGCCATATGCGCTACGTTAACTTAGACGGTTATGAGCCTGGCCCTAACAGCCCAACAAAACCAACCGACATTGGCTTTCCTGACTTTTCAGACGCTGCTTACCCTATGGTAGTTACACACCCGATCAGTGGCCGTAAAGTACTTGAGGTGGTAGAGCAGTTTTTAGATAGAGTTGTTACTCCACAGCAATTTGGTTTATCGAATGATGAATCTATAGAGCTACTTGAGCGACTTGTTGCGCATGTACAAAAGCCGGAATTTACTTACTTTCATAAATGGCGCGAAGGCGACATGGTACTGTGGGATAACTGGCGTGCAATGCACTGCACTACCGGCACTAAGCCAGGGATCAATCGCGTTATTAACCGCACCACCATTGAGGGCGATATAACGCTTGGCCGTGTGTTAAAAACAGAATAACTTATACAATACATCAATTGCAGCAGCTTAAATTAACCAGCTGCTGCTTTTTTATATCTTTCATTAATACTTACCAGCCTCTACACGACATTTCAATCTGCTAATTTTTAATCTATAGCATGCACTTAATATACTTGCGTTTAATACGCAGATTTATTACCTAAGCAGAATAAGTAAGTTAAACCGTTACGCTGTTTGCTATAACGGTTGTTAAATTAAGTGCTAGGGCGTGTTTATTATTCGAGGTTAAATTGGCAGGTGTTTAGCGGCGCTGCGCCCAGCGAGTCTGCCAAAAAAAGTGGCATCTCCAACCGACATACCACTGGCATATCCCTTGGCTGTACGTGGTAATCCCGCGGTGGCTCGACCAGCTGCATAAAGCCCACTTATTATTTCATTGTCTAAATTAACCACTTCACCCGTAGTGAGTGTTTTTAGCCCACCAAGCGTAAATATGAGCGGGCCTTTGGTGCCGGGCATAATTACAGCAGTCATTTCACTTGCAGAGTATTCTAATAAGGCAAAAGGGGGCTTGTTTAACGGTTTTAGCCACTCGGCGGTTTTATGAAATAGTGGGTCTTGTTTATTACTGGCGTGCTGATTAAAGTAGCTAACAGTTTGCTCAAGTATACCGGCCGGGAAGGGCGCTTCACTGGCAACTTCTGCTATGCTATCGCCAGTGGCAACAATGGCTGCACGTTGTAAATAATGCGACGCCTCAAAATCCTCTTCTTGTACTAACAAATAAAACTTTTGCTCAGCTTGTTGGCAAGAATAATGCGCCAATCTGGCTAAATACGCATCTTCATTTATATAACGCTGACCGTGTTTATTTAGTAAAATACCGTAGGTTAGCTTTGCTGGTGGATAGAGCGGAAACGACATAAAAGCCTGTTCCATATTAATTGTTTGCCCGCCGACTGCTTGGCCTAATTGAATACCATCCCCCATATCGAAGGTGTTGCCATAAGGTACGCAATACTCAAGTAGCTCAGGCATATATTGACGTGTCATGGTGTCGTTCATTACAAAGCCACCGGTGGCTAATACCACACCACGAGTTGCACGAATCGCAATTTCTCGGTTGTCGCGCTTAGCAATTACGCCGCAAACACGATTGTTTTTATCTACTAATAAAGCAATAGCGCGACAATCATTAATTACCTCAGCGCCCGCGCCTGCGATGCGCTGCATTATGGCATCCATAAATATTTTACCGCCTTCGTCGCCCACTTTAGAGGGCACGTGACCGCGTGGAACGGGCTTAGCAATGGTATTAAAAGGGTGAGCTTTTTCATTACCGGTAAATAATAACGACTCATCACTGAGTGGCACTACTGTACGCTCTAAAAAGGCTGCGCGTTTATAAGGTACACCAAGGGATTCAACCCAATCAAAATGTCCTGCAGCGCCTTGTGCATAACAACGCATCTTATCTTCATCGCCATACGGGCCAAGTGCTTCGCGTAAATAAGCCAGCATGTTTTCGGTGCTATCTTCTAAACCTAACTCTTTTTGTAATGCAGTGCCGCCACTGCCGCCTAAATACATTTCACAGCTTGATAATGCAGTCGAGCCACCCCCAGCACTGGCACGTTCTAAAATAGTAACCTTAGCACCTAAGGTTACAGCTTCTAGTGCGGCGGCGGCTCCTGCGCCGCCATAACCGCACACGAGTACGTCGGTGCTAATATCAAAGTGACTAATCGATTCAAAAGCGCGAACTTTGTGTGTGCTTAGTATTGGGTTCAAGTTATATCCTTATAAGTATTTAATATTTAGTGTTTAAAACTTGCCACTGCGCATCATGGCGTCCATACCACCATCTACATAAATAATGCTGCCATGCACAAAAGAGGCTTGGGCTGATTGTAAAAAACTGACCGCATCGGCAATTTCACTTGGCTGACCATTGCGACCAATAGGCGCAACAAAGTTACGTACGGCTTCGCCAAAACGCGGATCTTGCTTAGAGGCTTCGTGCAGTGGAGTTTCAATTGCACCAGGCGCAACTAAGTTAATACGTACGCCGGTACTCCCCGTTTTAACGGCTAAACGACGACAATGTACAGTGAGTGCGTATTTAGATGCCGAATAGGCTATTTGTGGTTGGCCAAGCTCATCTGCCAGTGCGCGAGCGGCTGGCTCATCATTGTTGAGCATTAACTCAATAATAGGATGTGGATCTGCCACTTGTTGACTGGCGGCCACTGAGCCAATAACGGTAATAGCTGGCTGCTCACCTTTAGCGAGTGCAGGTTGAAGTAATTCAATTAACTCGGTTGAGCCAAAATAATTAACCGAAACCACTAAACTGCTACTTGGTGCGGTAACGCCAAGGCCCGCGCAACAAACCAGGCCATCTAGTTTACCATTGGCTAATTTGATAACTTGCTCTGCGGCATTAGCGCGACCTTCGGGGGATGATAAATCGGCATTAACCTCGGCTTGATGGCGGTCTATGCCGATCACAGTATGACCTGCTGCGCGTAGTTTTTCACAAACGGCGGCGCCAATCCCTGATGCTGAACCTGTAACTGCGGTAACTGACATAATAAACTCCTAGCATTATTGGTTAATAGTAATTAAAACAAAGTTTAATTTACTGAATGGGTTTTATGAGTTGTTTTGCTTGATAAGATTTTAATTTAAACAGTAAAAATACCGATATTAATGTTGTACTCGTACTAATAAGTAAAGCATAACGTAAGGATTCAACACCGGCCACCTCGCTAAATACTTCACTAAGCACGCCCACCAACATAGGCCCAACACCTATGCCTAAAAAAGTAATCAGCACGGTTTGCATTGAAATAGCCAATGCCCGCTGAGTGCCCGGTACAATTGAAGTGAGTAATGTGAGACAAGGGCTAACCCACCATACAGAAAAGAAACTCGCTAAGGTGCAAAACAGCATAGCAAATGGAATACCGACAAAAAATAGGTCATCGCCTAAGCCTTTAGGCCATAAAAAATATATAACAATAAATACCCACCCCAGTATATGGCCTAGTATAGGTAGCCATAAAACACCTTTTCGTCTGGCGATTCTATCAGCCAAATAGCCACTAGAAAGAATTCCAATCGCTGCCGCACCGCCGCCAAAAAAGCCTGCCATCATGCCGGCTTGGCTCAGTGTTAAGTCGTGGCTGCGTACTAAAAAAGTGGCATTCCACATGCCAAACGCATTTGCGCCTAACGTTGCAATGGCGCTTGAGCAAACTAATAGTCGATAATCTTTGCGCTTTAACAATGCTTTTGTTGATGCTCTAAAACCTGTGGTTAGTGCAGGCTGCAGCGGTGAAGTTGGAGAGCTAATGGCATCATCGTATTGACCGCGTTTAGGTTCGGGCATCACAAAAAATAGCAAAAAAGAAATAAACAAAGCGGGAGTAGAGATAATAAAAAAGGTTTCTCGCCATCCATACAGCTCTACCCAATATGCACCTAAGGTAAGCGCAATAATGGCGGCAAAGGTAGCGCCAGAGGTAAAACAGCTAATCGCAAATGAGCGTCGCTCAACCGGGTAACTGTCCGAAAGTAACGATAAAGAGGCCGAAGTAACCGGTGCTTCAGCTACTGCCACCAACATACGCATTATTAGTAAACTAATAAAGCCTGCAGTTATGCCGCTAAGTGCTGTAATAATGCCCCACACTAATGCGCTGGCGGCTAACAAACGTGTGCGGCTCACTTTGTCAGCAAGTCTGCCGGCCGATAAACCGGTTAAAGTAAATACAATGGCAAAACCTAGGCCGGTTAATAAGCCCATTTGCGCATCTGAGGCGCCAAATTCAGCTTTGATGGGTTCAATCATCACCGCCATAATTTGTCGCCCAACAAAACTTTCTATATAAAATAAAGTAAGCACCAACAATAAAGCATGTTGGCGCCAATTAGATTTTTTTATGTTCAAGCTTTCGCCGCCTTTAAGGCCTTAGCCATAGTCATTGCGGTGTCGTCTATCATATCTTCTTGTCCGCCTACGGTTTTTAAGCGCCCTAGTTCAAGTAAAATATCACGTGCAGGTACACCGTATTTTTTCTCGGCGCGTTCTGCAAATAATAAAAATGACGAATAAACACCAGCATAACCCAAAGTTAATGAGTTTCGGTCAATACGAATAGGTTGATCCATCATTGGCATGACTAAGTCTTCAGCAACATCCATAATTTTGTATAAATCAATACCGTGATTAACTGCCATACGATCAAGTACCGCGGTAAATACTTCCAACGGCGTATTACCTGCACCGGCACCTAAACCGGCCACCGAACCATCGATGCGATTAGCGCCCATTTCGATTGCTGCCAGCGAATTTGGAATACTCATGCCTAAATTGTGATGGCCATGAAAGCCAATTTCGGTCTCGCTGTTAAGCTCGCTGCGCAGTAACGCAATGCGGGTGCTTACGTCGTCGGGCAACATGTAACCAGCAGAATCCGTACAGTAAATACAGTTAGCACCGTAAGACTCCATTAATTTAGCCTGTGCAAGTAGCTCCTCTGGGCTGATCATATGTGCCATCATTAAAAAGCCAACGGTATCTAAACCCATTTTACGCGCTGCGCTAATATGCTGCTCTGAAACGTCAGCTTCAGTACAGTGAGTAGCCACTCGAATTGTACTTACGCCATGATCATAAGCCATTTTTAAGTGATCAACCGTTCCAATGCCCGGAATTAATAACGCTGAGACTTTAGCTTGGGTCATTTTTGGCACTACAGCACTTAGGTATTCTTCATCGGTATGAGCAGGAAAACCATAATTAAGTGAAGAGCCGCCTAAACCGTCGCCATGGGTAACCTCAATTAAAGGAATGCCCGCCTGATCTAAGCCAGTGGCAATAGACACCATTTCATCTAAGCTAATTTGATGTTGCTTAGCATGCATACCATCACGTAATGACATATCGTGCAGGGTAACTTTTTTACCTTTTAAATCCATGATATTACTCCTTAAGATTGACTATCTGATGGCGATTGACCTAGCATTTGTAGTGCAAACATTTCTGCAGTACGCGCGGCCGACGCGGTCATTATGTCAAGGTTACCGGCATATTTAGGCAAGTAATCGCCCAAACCTTCAACCTCTAAAAATATAGACACTTTACGACCATCAAACACCGGGCCATTTTTTAGTTTATAGCCTGGAACATACTTTTGTACTTCAGCAATCATTTCATGCACAGATGCAGTGATAGCTGCTTGATCTGGCTCTGTTTCGGTTAAGCAATGGATGGTGTCGCGCATTAATAATGGTGGCTCAGCAGGGTTAATTATAATAATGGCTTTGCCTTTTTTAGCGCCACCAATTTGCTCCACTGCGCCTGAGGTAGTGCGAGTAAATTCATCAATATTTTGGCGTGTACCTGGGCCTACTGATTTTGATGAAACAGTGGCAACAATTTCACCATATTCAACCGGCTGTACGCGCGATACCGCAGCAACCATAGGAATAGTTGCTTGGCCGCCACAGGTCACCATGTTAACGTTTTTAATATCAGCATTAAGTTGATTTAGGTTAACCGGAGGCACACAAAAAGGGCCAATAGCCGCTGGGGTTAAATCTATCATCAACACGCCTTTTGCATTCACTTTAGCTGAGTTTTCACCATGCACGTAGGCTGAGGTTGCATCAAAAGCAATTTTGATTTCATCGGCTTCAATATGCGGTATTAAGCCATCAATACCCTCAGCGGTGGTTTTAATACCTAATTCGCGTGCGCGCGCTAAGCCTTCTGAGTCTGGGTCTATGCCTACCATCCAAACGGGTTCTAATATCTCACTGCGTTTGAGCTTATAAAGTAAGTCAGTACCAATGTTTCCTGAACCGATCAGGGCGCATTTAATCTTTTTCATGTTACTTCCCTCGTGGGTTAACTGTTAATCGCAAAAGCTGACAGAGCATGAACCGAGACCTTCGATCTCCATACTAAAATGATCGCCGCTGTTAGCATCTATTAGAGGAGCCAGAGCTCCCGACAGAATAATTTCGCCTTTTTTAAACTCTATACCATACTCGCCTAGCGTATTTGCCAGCCATGCAACTGCTTGCGCAGGATGCCCTTGTACTGCTGAGCCCACACCGGTTACCGCTTGTTTACCATTGTGTTTAACTACCATAGTGGCTGCAGCTAAATCGAGTGTGCTTGGGTCGGTATGTTTATCACCAATTACAAATACCCCGCATGAGGCGTTATCGGCCACGGTATCAACTATGGTGATTTGCCAGTTTTCGATACGCGAATCAACAATTTCAAAACACGGTGCCACCCAATCAGTCGCAGCAAGTACTTGCTCTGCGGTAACGTTTGGGCCTTGTAAGTCGTGTTTAAGGCAAAACGCAATTTCGCCTTCGGCGCGTGGTTGAATTAAATGTGATTTTTTAAGGCTAATATTACTGCCATCAGGGTGGTGCATAGTGTTGGTTAAAAAGCCAAAGTCAGGCTGATGCACATTAAGCATTTTTTGCACTGCTTCACTGGTAACACCAATTTTTTTACCAATGATTTTTTCGCCAGCCTGAGTGCGTATTGCCAGTGTTTTTAACGACACTTGATAGGCATCGTCGATTGTAAGCTCAGGGTTATTTTTAATTAATGGCGCAATAGGTGTGCGCTGTTGCTGCGCATCATAAAGAATTTGTGCTAAATGCTGTTGTAGTTCGCTCATGCGCTTTTATCCTCTGTAGACCAAAGATCAGGTAAGCCAGGATCGGTTTGATGAATAAGGCGTTTAAGTAATAGCTTTAATGCCATTACGTCGCCTGCACCAAGCTCTGTAATGAGCTCTTCTTCAATTACTTTTGCTTGCACAATATGGTGTAGTGAGGTTTCTCGCCCAGCGGTGGTAAGTTGGTAATTGTCTTCGCTTTTTTGGCAAATAAGATCCTGCTTTTCTAAAAAGGCCATATCTTCAAGATTGACACTGTGGCCGGTATAATCAAGGTGGGTATTTAGCTGCTCTAAACTCAGATTTTGCTGAATATTTAATACCGATAATGCAAAAAAGTGTGAATCTTCCAGCGCTTGCTCATCGAGTACTTTACGCATGCGGTACAGCATTTGAAAATGTGAACGCCCAAGCAAGTAACCTAGTAAATCTTCGTTGTAGCTGCACTGTGGCGCTGTAGGTTCACTAGATAAGTTAACCGCTGCCCACGGTTTACGTGCAGTCATTGCGTACTGACCTTGCTGAAACACCAGTGGCGGTAGTGCTTGATGATCAAACCCCAGTACTTCACCTATAAAAATAAGGTGATCACCCCCATCGTGCGTTACCATATTACGACACTGAAAACGCGCGCTACAATCGGCAATAAGTGGTGCAGAGCTAATCCCCGCTTCGAGATTAGTGTCATTAAATTTGTCTTCGCCTTTTGCAGCAAATTTATTTGACAGCTCTTGTTGGTGCTGCGAGAGAACATGAACGTTCCAGTGCTCGGCCTCGCTAAAGGCAGCCACACTAAGAGAGGTTTTTGCCAAGCTCCATAGCACCATAGGTGGGTCTAACGAAACAGAATTAAAGCTGTTTGCGGTAAGACCAACAGGGGTGCCATCTGGAGCGGTGGCAGTAATAATTGTTACGCCAGTAGTAAAACTACCGAGCGCCTGTCTAAATGCCTGACTATCAAATTCTGCTTGTGCCATGTTAACTCGCCTTATTACTGTTATATAACTTCAGTATCATGATCTGGCTATTTTTCATCATCGTCTTAATGGACTAAACAACACAGGCATTTGCTATTTATATGATTACTCAGCAATTTATTTAGGTTATTTTATATTAAACAACGGCTAAGTTTTATTACGAAGGTTAGCTTTAAGTGGCCTATTTAAATAGGGCAAAATAGTGACTGCAGCAACCGTACATTAAATAATTTAAATACGAGAGCTCGTCCAAGTGGACGAGGTTTATTTGAGTAAAAACAGCTAGAAAGGAAGCACAGCTCAATTAGTTTACTTGCAATGCAAAAGCTGCAATATAGTGTGTAAGCAAATATTGTTCGCCAGGCCCAGGCAAGTGTAAAACCTAGTAAGGATATAGTGCATGAACAGCAAAGATTCAGGTTCAATGGCAGCTTTGCTGCAGCATCAGCAACAAGCGCATAAATTGCAAATGTTGGTAACTGCAGCGCAAAGGCGAGAGCGTATTCAACAAGTTATAAATTTACTTGTAGAGCATCACCAAGCATTTGCCGAGGCAATAGAAGCTGACTTTAATGGTCGCAGCCAAGGCTTTTCTATTATGAATGATGTGCTCGGCTCGCTAGCCAGCCTTAAATATACCCGCGACAACTTAGAGCCATGGCTTAAAAGTGAAAGCCGCGAAGTGTTTGCCCCTTATGATCAACTCGGTAGTACCGCACGGGTTGAATACCAACCCAAAGGCAGTGTGGGTATTATAGGTACTTGGAATGCGCCACTTTATACCTTATTTGCCCCGTTGGCGTGTGTATTAGGGGCGGGTAACCGCGCCATACTTAAACCATCTGAGGTCACGCCTAAAACAGCGGCCTTAGTAGCGCAATTATTTGCCAAACACATAGACCCATTACTAGTGAGTGTAGTTACAGGTGGCGCCGACACTGGTGCTAAATTTAGCGAACTGCCGTTCGATCATTTAGTATTTACTGGTAGTACCCAAGTAGGTAAAAAAATTATGGCGGCAGCGGCTAAAAATTTAGTGCCAGTTACCTTAGAGCTTGGCGGTAAATCGCCGGCAGTGCTTAGCCAAGATTGCGATTTAAGCGAAAGTTGCAAACGCTTAGCCTTAGCAAAAAGTAATAATGGCGGCCAAGTGTGTGTTAGCCCTGACATTATTTATGTACCGCGTAATAAGCTTGATCAAGTGGCTGCATTATTACTCGAAAATTTTCGTCACTTTTATCCAGAAATCACTCATAATCCAGATTTTGTACCTAGCGTTAACCGCCAACATTGCCAGCGAGTTGTCGATTTAGTTGAGCAAGCTCGCGATGCTGGATGCCAAGTTCTTAGTAGTCATGAGGTTGCTAATTTAGCAGAGTTGGTCACAAGCGATAAACGTTTACCACTGCAATTAGTTATATCCCCAGATAAAGAGCTGGATATTATGCAGCAAGAAATATTTGGCGCTGCATTAGTGCTACTTCCTTATGATGATATAGATGGCGTTATTAACGATATTAACAGCCGTGCTAAACCACTAGCGCTGTATTATTTTGGCGAAAAAGACGCAGAGCTGAGTAAGCTTTTAGCAAACACTTCATCGGGTGGAGTAGCGGTAAATGATTGCTTAATGCATGCGGCAATGCACGATGCGCCATTTGGTGGCGTAGGTGCATCGGGTATGGGGCATTATCATGGTCGTGAAGGCTTTTTAGCCTTTAGCCATCAGCGTACTGTATTTGTTGCCCCAAAACACGACCCTCGTGGTGAGTGGGGCTTATTACCGCCGCATCATGAGCAATTTAAAGCCATGATGGTCGCGCAAGTAACGGCCGACTGACGTTAACCGGCACTGTTACTTTAATAATAACAGTGCCTAATATTACTTATTAATTCCTGCCTTTTAGTCTTTGTTATTCCTCATTATTTTTAGTTATCGTTCATGCGGACTATTTAGTTTTTGTAATAGTGTGCGAGGATAAAAACCTTACATTTATTGTTGATAAACACGCGATTATAACGTGATACAGCAATTTGCTTTTTGTAATTATGAAAACGCAATACGTTAAGTTTTTAGGCCGTGCAAAGCGGTCTCAAAATTAACTTATGTAGTGTTAGGTACAGCGCGCGTAACTGGCGATATTCCTGTTAGTTAATTTTACTCGCGTTCAATTTTAAACAAGGACTAAATAGTGAATATTAATAAAAAACCACTAAATGCAGCGATAGCGTTAGCCTTAATTAGCATGGCAAATTCGACACTAGCGGCTCAAGAGCAAAGTACTAAAAAAGAAGGTTTGGAAGTGATCCAAGTAACCGCGCAAAAGCGGGTACAAAACTTACAAGAGCTACCTACGGCAGTTACCGTGTTTAATGCCCAAGCATTGGCCGATAAAGGCATTACTGATGTTGAAGATCTCAGTGTATATACGCCAAACATGCAAATATCAGAAACTCCAGGCGGCAGTACTGGTGCTACAATTGCCATTCGTGGCTCGGTTACAATTAACCCTGCAGTTACCTGGGAGCCCACTACTGGTGTGTATATAGACGGGGTATTTGTATCTAAAAATGTCGGTGGTTTATTTGATGTAGCTGCTATAGAGCGCGTTGAAGTACTGCGCGGGCCGCAGGGTACGCTTTATGGTAAAAATACAATAGGTGGGGCGCTTAATATTGTAACGCGTAAACCCAGTGGTGAGTTTACCGGCGAAGTACGCGTAGGGGCAGGTAACTACGGTATGACAGATGTTTATGTTACTGCCGACTCGGCGCAAATTAACGACAAACTCAGTTTTAATTTTACCGCTAATAAAAAACAGCGCGACGGCTTTTACGATAACCTTTCGACAAGTTCTGATATTGATAAGTTTAAAGAGCTTGATTCTACCTCACTGCGTTTTGGTGCCTTGTATGAGCACAGCGATAATCTAGAGTTTTACTACACTTACGATAGCAGTAATAAAAAAAACACTCCTCCGTTGGGCCAAGTCTATATTGCCGGTGCGATGCCAGAAGATACGAAAGATCGCCAAGAAAGTGCTGCATTAGATGGCGCTATATTCGATCGCTCTAAAAGCTCGGGCCATGCACTTACAGTTACATGGCAGCAAAGTAATAACTTAACTATTAAGTCAATTACGGCACTACGTGAAATAGATTACGATGATGGCAATGACTACGATGGCGCTGATTTTCTTGGCTTTCATACCTACCGCCATGTAGAGCATGAGCAAGTATCACAAGAGCTACAATTTATCGGCGATATAGATAATTTAACCTACGTTGCAGGCTTGTTTTACTTTAAAGAAGAATCTGATGTAAACAACCCGTATGTACTGGGTTTTGGCACAGTGAATAACTATTATGGTGTTGAGTCTACCTCGGTTGCCGCTTATGGTAATGTAGAATATCGACTAAGCGACAAGCTAATGTTGGCAGGGGGTCTGCGTTGGACCACAGAAGAAAAATCATTTTATATAGAACACCCAGATGACTTTAGCTTTGCTTATTTTTTCCCACTGCCATACACCACAGCGGGCGATACTTGGAATAACACCTCGGCTATGGCATCACTTAACTATGAGTTAGCAGACAATATTCACAGCTATGTTAAAGTATCACAAGGCTGGAAAGCGGGTGGTTTTAACGGTGAAGCAGCAACTCAAGCATTAGCAGTAAAACCCTATGCACCAGAGGAAGTAATTGCCTACGAATGGGGCCTTAAATCGCGCTGGTTAGATCAACGCATTCAAGCCAATATAGCGGTGTTTTATAACGATATTACCAATATGCAAATGTCGGAATACTTAGGTGCGTACTCAGATATTCAAAACGCAGGCTCGGCAAAAGTGGCGGGGTTAGAGTTTGAATTAGTAGCGGCATTAACCGATGATTTAACGCTAAACTTTAATTACGGTTTGTTAGACCCTAAATACGACAAGTTTATTACTTACGATGTGTACACTGGGGTAGCAAACGATGTTACCGACAGTGCCGAGTTTCCCTATAGTCCAAAAAATAAATGGTCGCTTGGGTTAAATTACATTAGTGAAACAGCCCTTGGTGAGTTTAGCGCCGGCGCCGACTACAGCTTTGTGGACGATCACTTTGCGTTTCATAATCAACCTTCAGCCCAATATACTCGGATTGAAAAATACAACTTACTTAACGCCCGAGTTTCACTTAAAAGAATTGCCGGCAGTGACTTTAGTGCCTCTATTTGGGGTAAAAACATGACCGACGAAGAGTACCGAATTAACGGTGTGCCGTTGGGTGATTCGTCAGGGGTATTCATTGGTGGCTTAAATTACTATGGCGACCCAGTAACTTATGGAGCAGAAATAACTTACTCATTTTAATAAAGAGTTACAGCTAAAAAGAGCCCCTACTTTTTAAGTAGGGGCTCTTTTTTGTATCTATAATTTATTTAAAAATAGATTAGTCTTGGGTATAAGCTACGGTGCCTTTAGGCACATATACGCCATTTACTTTGCTTTGGAACTCTTCTTTACGCGCTCTTGGATTAAAGAACTGTTTGTACCAAATACGCGCTTTCATAAACGGGCCATCACTTGGTAAAAACAACCCATTAAAACAAGGTGCTTTATTTGTCCACACTTGGAAGTCTTGCATAAATGCAAACTTACTTGCGTCTTGGAACTGGCGTGCTGCTACTTCATCCTCTACTGTGGCTACTTCATTGCCACCCGGTGATTTAACTAATAATGCGTGCCAAACTCTAATTGAACCATCCTCTACAGGGGTATGCGTTATCATTAAGTAAGACTCGTAATAGCCAGTCAAATGTGAAATTAATACGCCCGGACCATGGTATTTAGTTATTGTATGCAGCACTGGGCTTGCGCCATCTTCGCCTACTAAAGTACGGTGCGGACCACATTGACGTTGAATTGCTTCGTGGCCATCAAATTCATTTTCGTAGCGCTGTACGGTAGAGCCGTGAATTGGTGCTAAATGGCTATAATCACAAATGTTATCAATAACTTCTTGCGGATGCTGCTCAAGTATTCCCAAGTCGTCAAAGCGCCAATGTACCCACGCTTTATCGTCCCATTGTGGCAAACTTGGGTGATCCCACTCAGGATCACCATTTTCAGGATCGTGCCATATCCAAATTGCACCCATGCTCTCGGCCACAGGCCACGCTTTAATACAGGCTGTTTTTGGGATTGGTCCGTCGTGGTAAGGAATGTCGTCACATTGGCCATCAGGGCCAAAACGCCATGCATGATAAGGACAACGAATGCTATCGCCTTCGATGTTGGTACCACCGCCATCAATAATAACGTAAGAGGTATCATTTTCGGCGGCTAAATGCGTTTTCATATGCGGGCAATATGCGTCGAGTAGTACCACTCGACCTGTTGCTCTACCGCGATATAGTGCGAAATCGCGACCAAAAAACCGTACGGCTAGGGGCTTATGCGTGTTGATCTCTTCAGCCGTAGCTATCATGAACCAACCTCTTGGGAATGTATAATCGCCGAGGCGATAATCTTGTGTAGTGGCCATAAGTATTCCTTTTTATATTTAGGTAGTAGATGTACTTGAATTATTGTCTGAGGTGCAATCTGCTTTATTATTATAAGATTGCGCTGTTTTATCGTTATCACTTACTTTACTTGCTATTCGTTGTTGATAAGGGCCAATGGCTTTGTAGTAAAACCAAACCGAAAACAACGATAAAGCAATCATCACTGCAATGGCGTATTTAAGGCCTTCACCCGCATCACCAGCAGAAAATAAGTCACTGAGTGTACCGGTTAGCAATGGGCCAATACCGGCACCAAAAAAGGTTAAAAATAAACTTAAGATTGCAATGCTAGTAGCTCTTTGAAAGCTGTTAACTAAATGGCTCACTGCAGCGAATGCAAGTGTTGGCCACCAGCTATTAAAAAAGCTAAAGCCAGCAGCAAATATAATCGCGTGCGGTATTTTAAGGCTCCCTAATTGCCAAAAGGCGCCGGCAGGCCAAAGTAAAAAAGCCAAGCCAAAAGGAATACTAATTAATACGCCAATCGCAGGCATACGTAATTGCCAACGACAGTCTTTTTGGCTTAGTTTGTCGCAGTAATAACCGCTAAACATTGACCCAGTAGCAGCAAAAACACCACTGGCTATACCAAAGGTAAGGCCTGCATGTGAAAGTGACATATCGTAATTGCGTACCATAAAAGTAGGGGCCCAAATGGCGTAACCATAGCCGACCATGCCAGCAACGGCAGTACCCATACAAATTAAGAAAAACCCTTTTAGTTTCATAATATCGGCAACAGCACGGAAAAAGTTTTCTTGCGGTTGGGCACGAATATTACGCTCAGCATCGGTGTCATAAACACCTAAGCCAGGGTCTTTTGCAAAAACATAAAGTAGCAATGCTAGTAATAGCCCTGGAATACCGAAAAAGATGAATACTGCGCGCCAGCCGTGCTCTTGGGCTATCCAACCACCTAATGCCATGGCGGCTAACAAACCAATGTGTGGGCCAAGCATATATAAGCTAATTGCAAATGAGCGACGATGTGGAGGGTATAAATCAGATACCATAGAAATAGACGGTGATGTACCGCCTGCTTCACCAATGGCAACTGTCATACGGGCAACTACAAATTGCCAAAATTGGGTAACAACACCGCTGGCCATAGTGGCAAGGCTCCAGAGCCCACAACATACCGCAATAATATTTTTACGGTCGGTGCCTCTATCGGCCATACGGCTTAACGGAAAGCTAACCGCAGAGTATAAAACGGCAAATGCAAGGCCGCTCACCGCGCCCATAATAGTATCTGATACGCCAAACTCTAATTTAATTGGCTCAAGAACAATGGCAATTAAATTGCGATCGATATACGAAAAAACGTAAATAATAGAAAGCAATAATAGCGTCAGACGAGTCCGACCTGCGCTTAATGAACTTTGACCTACTTGCATTTATTGCACTCTCTTTTTGATATTGTTTTAAGCTACCTTAACTTTGCTAATAATTTCAGCATCGTCCTTTTGGACGTATTACAGAATCGCTAAATGGCTTCTTATTAAGTTAAGAAAATATAAACGCGCTGATCACTTATTTTTGGAGAAATAATGAAATCGATGATTTTACCCAAAGAATCACAAGGCCATCAGCTGCATAGCCTTTTAGAATATCCAATTACTCCACCCAATGCGGATGGTTCGGTAGTGGAGATAGCTGAAGGTTTGTTGTGGTTACGTATGCCTATGCCGATGTCGTTGGATCATATAAATCTTTATTTACTCGAAGATAACGACGGTTGGTATATTCTCGATACCGGGCTTAATAATGACACAACACGGCAATTATGGTTAACGGTAATAGAACAACATTGCAACAAAAAAGTAATTAAAGGCGTTATTTGTACGCATTTTCATTATGACCATAGCAGCCTAGCTAGTTGGTTAATGGCCACGTTTAATGTGCCGCTATATATGACTTTTGGTGAGTTTTACATGCTAAAAACGCTGAGTAATAACACCGCAGCACTAGGCAGTGACAACCAGTTAGATTTTTATCATAGTGCAGGTTTACCACGAGATGAGTTAGACGTGATCATTACTAGTTGCCGTAAAGATCCCTTTATAAAATTTAGCCCGCCGTCATTTAATCGTCTGCGTGAAGGGGATGTGCTCACCATAGGTAAGCGCCGTTGGCAAATAGTCATAGGGGAGGGGCATTCGCCAGAGCATGCGTGCCTTTATTGTGAAGCCGACAAACTACTGCTAGCTGGCGATCAGTTATTGCCCAATATTAGTTCAAATATTTTAGTGTCTGAGTTAGAGCCGCAAGGTCAGCCATTAAAAAACTGGCTACGTTCGCTTGAAAAACTACAAACGCTCGACCCACAAACCTTAGTATTACCTGCCCATGGCCCAGTATTTCGCCACATGCATTTACGAGTACAACAGTTGATTGATCATCATTTTGAGCAGTTAGATATATTAAGAGCATTTGCACTGCAAGCTCCTGAATTTAATGCCTATCAGGCAATGAAGCATTTATTTAAACGCGCTCTTTCACCCATAGAAAGTATGATGGCATTGGGCGAAACCTTAGCGCACCTAAATTGGTTAGAAAGTAATGATGAATTATTTTGTCAGCGTAAAACTGATTCAGGCATTAATAGTTACTTACTCACGGACAAAAAATTAGCAGCTGGGAATACATTATGAGTTTATTTAATTTAGTCACTGCCACTAAATCACAATTAATGGCACCTGGCGCACCATTTGAAATCACTAATAAGCAAATCAATGGTCAAAGTTATCAGGTGTATTGCAACGCGCCGCTTAATTTAGCGCAAGTGATTAATGATGCAAGGCGCACTGATGAGCAATCATTTTTGGTTTATCAGGGAGAGCACTGCAGCTATAAAGAGTTTTTTCAACACGTTGATAATGTTGCCAGTTACTTGCAGAAACATGGCATAAAGCAAGGGGATCGTGTTGCTATTGCAATGCGTAACCGACCTGAGTGGGTTATTGCTTTTTGCGCGATAGCATTGATAGGTGCAGTACCTGCACCACTCAACAGTTTTGGGATGCAGCAAGAGCTAATAACTGCACTTAATGGTATTACGCCTAAATTATTAATTTGTGATGGCCCAAGATGGCAGCGAATTAGCCAAAGTAATGAGTGGTTAACCGATACCTTAGTATTAAACGATACAGCATTAGATTTATCGCAATCTGCTGCTGCAATAGACTTTACAGAGGCGCTTAATTATTCAGCGCACAGCATTGAACCACCCACAATAACAGCGACCGATGCGGCTTTAGTACTGTTTACCTCAGGTGCGACCAGCGTGGCTAAAGCGGTTGAGTCGAGCCATATTGCAGTGTGCCAAGCACTTTATAATATTGACTTTATTGGTGCAATATCGGCAATGACCTCACCTAAAGCATTAGCGCTAATTATGGAAAAAGGACTGGTGCCTACTATTTTAACCGCGGTGCCGTTATTTCATGTAAGTGGTTTACATGCCCAGTTATTGTCGGCATTACGTGGCGGGCGGCGCTTAGTGTTTACCCATAAGTGGGATCCGCTAGAGGCAATTGAACTGATCAAAAAAGAGCAAGTAACACAATTTAATGGTGCGCCATCTATGGTGATGCAGTTATTACGAGAGCCGAGTTTTCATAGTGCAGAAGTTATGGCCTCGTTTAGTGGTTTAGGTTTTGGCGGCGCAGGACTACCAGCAAGCTTAATTGATAAAACGCTGTCTAGCCTACCTGAGCAAATGATAGGAATTGGCTTTGGTATGACCGAAACCAATGGTGTGGGCGCAGCCGCGTCTGGCGATTTATTTCGTCATGCACCCAAAAGCTCTGGGCTTATTTCGCCCATTATGGAAGTACGTATTTGCGCAGCAGATGGACAGTCGTTACCTAGCAATAGTGTGGGCGAAGTATGTATGCGCGGTATTACTTTAATGGATCAGTATGTTGGCGACTTAACAGCAACTCAAGATGCAATACGCTCTGGGTGGTTACATACCGGCGACTTGGGCTATATAGACGACGCAGGCTTTTTGTTTATTGTTGACCGTATTAAAGATGTGATTAACCGCGCGGGGGAAAATATTCCCGCAGCCGAAGTAGAGTCGTGTTTGCTTGAACACCCTGCGGTAGCCGAAGTAGCAGTGTTTGGTATTCCAGATGAAGAAACCGGTGAGGCCGTTATTGCTGTTGTTTGCCCATTAGAAGGCGAGTTTATTGAAGAGCAGCAATTGCTCGCACATGTAGCACAACGACTGGCTAAATATAAAGTACCGCAGAAAATTCATCTTATGGAAGATAAATTACCGCGTAATCCGGCTGGTAAAATTTTAAGAAACAAATTAAAAACAAAGCTTTATCAATAAATGTTAATCGCCGTTAAAAAAGCCAATAAAGCGCAGATTAGTCATTAGTGAATAAAAATAATTGAACAGGAGAAGGTAGATGACCACAGCCAATGATGTTGAAAAAAATTACGATGTAATTGTTGTCGGTTCGGGAGCGGGTGCAATGACTGCAGCACTGTTTGCCGCCGATCAGGGTAACTCAGTACTTATTGTTGAAAAAACCGATAAATACGGAGGCACCTCTGCAATATCTGGAGGTGGTATTTGGATCCCAAATAACGATGAATTTCGTGCACTTGGCGGCAAAGACAGCTATGAAGCAGCACTCACTTATATTAAAGCGGCCAGCCAAGGCAGTGTTGATGAGACGCGTATTCGTGCCTATTTAGATAATGCACCAAAAATGCTGCGCGAGCTGCAAGCTAATAGCCGCGTTAAATTTGCGGTTGCCGATAAGTACCCCGATTACTATCAACACCTTGAAGGCTCATTACCGGGTGGGCGTAGTATGGATCCAGAGCTATACGATACCACAGGGCTGGGCGATGAAATGGATAACCAACAGCCTGCTGCCGGTAATGCATTACTGATGGGGAAAATGTCGTGGACTGCGCGCCAAGCACATAAAGCAGTGTCGAAGGAGCGCGGCTGGATGCTGATGATAATTGGTTTAATGCTACGTTATAAATTGGACTTTAAGCAGCGTAAAAAAGGACGCCGCGATCGCAGAGCAGGGTTAGGCGCGAGTTTAGTGGCATCACTGCGCCACTCGTTATGCGATCGTAATATTCCATTATGGCGCGATACAGAGTTTACCGACTTTGTTATTAATAACGACAAAGTGACCGGTATTAAAGTGCTACGCGATGGCCAAGAACTTACATTAAATGCGCGTTATGGCGTAATAATGGGCAGTGGTGGCTTTGAGCAAAATCAAGCATTACGTGAAAAATATTTACCGGCACCGTCACAACAAAGCTGGAGTGCAACACCTAAAGGCGGTAACACTGGCGCGGCATTAGAAGCGGGGCAAAAACTAGGTGCAGCCACCGATTTACTTGATTGGTGCTGGTGGACACCTACCTTAAATGTACCTAAAGAGCGCAACGCTCGTGGTTTATTTGCCGAGCGAGCCTTTCCTGGTGCTATTGTTGTTGATGGTGCAGGGCAACGGTTTTTTAACGAAGCAGCGCCTTATTTAGAATTTGGTGATGCTATGTATCGTAATCATCAAAAAATGGGTAATTCTATTCCTGCTTGGGTGGTTTTTGATGGCCATTTTCGCCATGAATACGCTATGGGACCACTGATGCCTGGCAAAATTATGCCAGATAGCAGAGCGCCCAAAGCCTGGTTAGGCTCGGTTTATTTTAAAGCCGATAGCTTAGCAGAGCTGGCAAAACTAGTTAATATTGATGCTGATGGATTAGCACAAACAGTACAAAAGATGAACCACTACGCAGCAACGGGTGTAGATGAAGACTTTGACCGTGGCGGTAATGTGTTTGACCGTTATTACGGCGACACCAAAGTAAAACCTAATCCTTGTTTAGCACCGCTAACAAAAGGCCCTTATTACGCATTAAAAATTCATCCGGGCGATATTGGCACTAAAGGTGGCTTGCTTACTAATGAGTATGCCCAAGTGGTGCGCCCATCGGGTGAGCCCATTGCAGGACTTTATGCCATAGGTAATAGTTCCTCCTCAGTTATGGGCACAAGTTACCCAGGCGCGGGTGCAACAATTGGCCCAGCTATGACCTTTGGTTACGTTGCGGCTAATCACATTACAGCTAACCGCGGCGCAGAAGCCAATGACTAGAGAATTGCATATGACGATCAATAATTCATTAGACCCTGGCATTAGCAGCGAAGTGGATAGTATTCCTAAATTAGTGTTTGCTGCTGCAAAGCGCCATGGACAACTTATTGCCATTGAAGATGGCGAAGCAAAAACAACCTATCAAGACTTACCTACTGAGAGTTTAAATGTTAGCCGTGCACTTATTGCTTTTGGAATAAAACCGGGCGATCGCGTGGCTATTTGGGGAGCAAACTCTGGGCGCTGGGTGCTTGCCGCGATTGGTTTGCAAATGGCCGGAGCAGTGTTAGTACCTATCAATACCCGTATGAAAGCAGTTGAAGCGGCTGAAATTATTAATCGCAGTGGCGCAAAGTTAGTGTTTAGTGTTGGTGACTTTTTAAAAAGTGACTACCCCGGCGAATTGGCAAAATTATTCACTCCACAGCAACTGTCGATTGTAACCTTAACCCCACGTAAAGGGGAGCCACTTGATATTTGTTGTGATTGGCAAAGCTTTTTAGCTAGAAAAGACAGCATAGATGAGCGCAGTGCCCGTGAAATTGCCTTAGGGGTTGGTGCAGATAATCTGTCTGATCTTATGTTTACCTCTGGTACTACAGGCAAACCCAAAGGTGTTATGAGTCGCCATGGGGCAATAATTAAAGCGTTTAGCGTATTTGTAAAAACCTTAGGCATAGTACCTGGCGATCGCTATTTAGTGGTTAATCCGTTTTTTCATGCCTTTGGTTATAAAGCCGGATGGGTAAGTTGTTTATTAGCAGGCGCGACTATTTTACCACAAGCAGTGTTTGACGCCGATGATGTACTTGCCCGAATTAGCCAAGATAAAATAACCGTATTACCTGGGCCACCAACACTTTATTTATCATTGCTTGCTCATCCACAGTTGGCAAGCGCTAACTTAAGTAGCCTGCGCATAGCCGTTACTGGCGCTGCAACTATTCCGCCTATTTTAATAGAGCGAATGCGTGAGTTATTAGGTTTTAAAGTGGTAACCACAGCCTATGGATTAACTGAGTGCGGTGGTTTAGCAAGTATTTGTGGCATTGATACCGACGTTGCCACCATCGCCAGTACCAGTGGCCGTGCAATAGAAGGCACCGAAATAGCAATAATGTCTGAGCAGGGTGAAATACTCGGTGCTAATGAAACTGGCGAAATTTGTATTCGTGGTTTTCATGTAATGAAAGGGTATTTTGAGCAACCACAAGCCACCGCCGAAACCATAGATAAAGACAATTGGCTGCACACCGGCGATGTTGGGCATTTAGATAAAAATGGCTATTTAAGCATTACCGACAGACTAAAAGATATGTACATTTCGGGCGGATTTAATTGTTATCCGGCAGAAATAGAGGCAGTACTTATTGAGCACAGCGCTATTGCACAAGTTGCAGTGGTAGGAATTAAAGATGAGCGCATGGGAGAAGTTGGCTGTGCATTTATTACTTTAAAATCATCAGCAGAACTTGATGAGGCAACGTTAATGACTTGGTGTCGTGAGCGCATGGCAAATTATCGAGTACCCAGAAAAATCAAAATAATTGACGCAATGCCAGTAAATGCTTCTAACAAAGTAGTTAAAGCAGAACTGATAAAGCATTTTTTGCAACAGTAAAATTTTAGAAGGAGCAAACATTTGGAATTTTCATTTACCGAAGAGCAGAAAATGATCCGCGATACTGCGCAAGCCTTCTTAGCTGAAGTATCGTCATCGAATGCAATACGCAGCGCAATGGACACTGAGCAAGGCTTTGATCCACAAATATGGCAACGTATTTGCGAAGAAATGTACTGGCAGGCAATTCATATACCGGAAGAATATGGCGGCATGGGACTAGGCTATGTAGATTTGGTGGTTATGCTGGAGCAAATGGGACGTTATTTATTATGTTCGCCGTTTTTTTCAACCGTGTGTTTAGCCAGTAATGCCTTAATAGTTGCCGGCACTGATGAGCAAAAACAACAATATTTAACGCAAATATGTGAAGGTAGTTTAACCGCTACGCTTGCCTATACCAGTAAAAATGGCCAGTGGGACGCAACAGCAGTGCAAGGCATTGTAACTGCACAGGGCGATGATTATGTACTTAATGGCACATATCGTTATGTACTAGATGGCCACACGGCGCAATTATTAATAGTTGCCGCACGTAGTGAAGGCAGTGAGGGCGAGCAAGGAATAAGTTTATTTGCAATAGACTCAGACACCCCTGGAGTAAAGCGCACTTGGTTGCCAACTATGGATCAAACACGTAAACAGGCAGAAATAGCGTTTGATAATGTGCGAGTGAGCAGCAGCCAATTAATGGGCGAGGAAAATAATGCTTGGCCACAGCTAAATAAAGTATTGCAACTAGCTGCTATAGCCATTGCAGCAGAGCAAGTAGGTGGCTCGCAACAAGTATTAGATTTAACTGTAGAGTACACCAAAGAGCGAGTGCAGTTTGGTAGGCCTATAGCGGGTTTTCAAGCAGTTAAACACCAAGCGGCAGATATGATGCTGCGTACCGAGGTGGCGCGCTCAGCCGTTTATTACGCTGCGTGCGTAGCAGAGGAGGCGCTCAGTGGTGGTTTGTTGGCCGATGAGTTAGGCGAAGCAGCCAGCGTAGCTAAGTCGTATTGCTCAGAAGGCTACTTTAAAAATGCCGGAGATGCGCTGCAACTTCATGGTGGAGTAGGTTTTACCTGGGAATATGACGTGCACTTATATTTTAAACGAGCTAAATCGTCTGAGTTATTTTTAGGTGATGCAGCTTATCATCGTGAACACGTCGCAACATTGTTATTAGATTAAACGGCTGCTAAAAAAGGTAAAACAGATGAAATTAAGTTTTAGTGATGAAGACGAAAAATTTCGCGCCGAAGTGGCACTTTGGCTCTTTGAGAATTTAGTGGGTGAATTTGAGCAGCTTAAATTTCGCGGTGGCCCAGGGGATGAACACATGTTTCCTCTGGAGCGTAAAAAGTGGGAACAAAAGCTCGCGCAAGGAGGTTGGACCTGCATTGGTTGGCCTAAAGAATATGGTGGCCGAGGGTGCTCTATTGAGCAGCAAGTTATTTTTAATGAAGAATATGCTCGCGCCGGTGCACCGGGTCGTGTTGGGCATATAGGTGAAGGGCTTGCTGGGCCAACGTTAATTGCCTTTGGTAGTGAAGCGCAAAAACAAAAATACTTGCCAGGCATTGCAGCCGGAACCGCACTTTGGTGCCAAGGTTATTCTGAGCCTAGTGCAGGCTCAGACTTAGCTAATGTTAATACCAAGGCACATTTTGACGAAGCCAAAGGTAAGTGGATTATTAGCGGGCAAAAAGTGTGGACATCGCTTGCGCATGAATCTGACTATATTTTTGTTATAGCGCGTACTAACCCAAATTCTAGCGCTCACAAAGGGCTAGGCTTTTTCTTAATGAAAATGGATCAGCCAGGTATTGAAGTGCGTGGCATAAGGCAACTTACCGGCACCTCTGAGTTTAATGAGGTATTTTTTGATCAAGCCGAATGTGATGCCGACGATATTGTAGGGCAACCAGGTGAAGGCTGGGCTATTGCTATGGGTTTACTTAATTTTGAGCGTGGCGTGTCGACCTTAGGTCAGCAAATGCAGTTTCAAAATGAGCTTAATCAAATTATTGATATAGCCAAAGCCAATGGTAAAAGCCAAAATCCAACTATTCGCCAACGCATTGCTGACGCTCATATAGGGCTTAAAATAATGCGCTACAACAGTATGCGTATGCTCTCAGATACAGGTGATGGCGGCTTACAAAAAGAAGCGCTGATCTATAAGTTATTTTGGGCAACATGGCACCGTGATTTAGGCGAACTGGCAATGGATGTACTTGGCCCCGAAGCCGAAATACTAGAGTCAGGCCCTTATACATTAACCCGTTTACAGGCTATGTATTTGTTTGTTCGCTCAGATACCATTTATGGTGGCACTAACGAAATACAACGTAACATTATTGCTGAACGTGGCTTAGGTATGCCCAAAGAGCCTAAAATAACCGCATAAAATAATTGTATTACTTAACCTGATGTAACGGATAAAAAATCGCTTAACCAGCACATCAGGTTACTTATTTTATTGCTCATTACGACTGGGCTGGTGGGGTTATTTTTAGCGAAGGCTGTGAGTTCAAAAATTAACTAAAGAGTAAGAAGGGCTGTAAAGCTAAGCCCGCTTAATCAGCGGGCTTTATTTGAATACAGTAAGGACGTTAAAAACTACTGCGAGGCATAGGCATTGGCGCGTCGGTTAGTCCCCCATTAACACCAAAAATTTCACCAGTGATATAGCCCGCCGCCGGCGAGGCTAAAAATAGCGCACAAGCCGCTACATCTTCAGGCTGACCTAAGCGATTCATAGGTGTACGTTTAACAATAGCCTGCTCCATTTCATCATTCATTACGCCTTTAAGTGCTTCGGTAAGGGTTGAGCCTACGCTAATTGCATTAACGCGCACTTTAGGTGCAAAATCTTGCGCTAAATTAAGCGTCATAAAATTTAATGCCGCTTTGGCGATGCCGTAACTGATAAAGCCGGGCTGAGCTAACTGCCCAGCTACCGATGAAATATTAATAATACTGCCTTGGCCACTGGTATTTACCATGTGCGGGGCACTAATACGTGACAAATCAAACGCGGTAGCGGTATTGAGCTTAAAGCAATTTTCTAACTCTGCTGCGCTGCTGCTAAGTGTAGGCTTAATTGCGCCTGAGCCACCGACGTTATTGACTAAAATATCGAGTCGACCAAAATGCTCAATTGTTTTATCAACTAATGACTGTCGTTGTTGCTCATCAAGTACATCGCACGCAACGACTAAAGCGCGGCTGCCGCGTTGGCGTATTTGCGCTGCTGTTTGTTCAATATCTTCGATGGTTCTGGCAGTGACTACAATATCGGCACCCGCATCGGCTAATGCCAGTGCTATGGCAGCACCTATGCCACGCCCTGAGCCGGTAACAATAGCGACTTGGCCATCGAGGCGAAATCTATCGAGTATAGACATTAATATCTCCTTACTTAAATTAGACTAACATGTTGCTGTGCAAATTAAGGTTGCCTTACAGGCATACCTCAAATAAACCCGCAGCACCCATGCCACCGCCAATACACATGCTCACCACAACATATTTAACACCGCGACGCTTGCCTTCAATAAGGGCATGGCCCACCATACGCGCACCACTCATACCAAAGGGATGGCCAATGGCGATAGCGCCGCCATTAACGTTAAGTTTATTGTTATCAATACCTAGGTAGTCGCGCGAATAAATAAGCTGACACGCAAACGCTTCGTTAATTTCCCACAAACCAATATCATCAATTGATAAACCATGTTGTTTTAATAGCTTAGGAATAGCATACACAGGGCCAATACCCATTTCATCGGGATCGCAACCTGCAACCGCCATACCACGAAACACACCCATTGGCGCTAAGCCTTTTTGCGCCGCTAATTGTGAGTCCATTACCACGCAGGCTGATGCGCCATCAGATAACTGACTTGCATTACCTGCTGTAATAAATTCACCTTGTGAAATAACGCGACCATCTTTCCACACCGGTTCTAAGCTTTGTAGGCTCTCAATAGTTGTAGAAGGGCGGTTGCCTTCATCTTTAGCTAGTAATACGTCCTCAAAGGTCACTTCTTTGGTTTCGCGGTTAAATACTGATTTAGTAGATGCCATTGGCACAATTTCGTCATCAAACAGGTTGTTTTTTTGCGCCGCAGCAATACGCAGTTGCGACTGTAAGCTGTACTCATCTTGCGCTAAACGTGAAATGTTGTAGCGCTTAGCAACCACTTCAGCCGTTTCGATCATCTGCATATAGGCATGCTCTGAATGCGACAGTACTTTTTTTGAAATATTACGATAAGTATTTTTGTGTTTGTTTTGCACCATAGAAATAGATTCAACGCCACCGGCAACCACAATATCCATTGAACCAAGCATAATATTTTGCGCCGCAAAACCTATACTCATTAATCCAGACGAACACTGACGGTCAAGAGTCATACCCGGCACGCTATTAGGTAGGCCTGCAGCGGTCGCTGTTAAACGGCCCAAGTTATAGCCTTGAGTACCTTGCTGCGCTGCACAACCAATGATCACATCATCAACCTCAGCACCATCAATACCCGCGCGTTTAACGGCTTGCTCAACTGCATGACCTGATAATGCAGGCGCTTCGGTATCGTTAAAGGCACCACGAAAGGCTTTGCCCATAGGCGTTCTGGCGGTAGAAACTATAACTGCTTCGCGCATGATTATTCCTTTTTTATTTTGAAGTGCAAAGGCACTCTTACGGTTAAATTTTAGCTAGGTAATAATGCTGAGTTGCTGCAATAACACGTGTGTATTGGTTAAATTAGTCAGATTAATTGCAATTATTACCACGGGTAAAAATAGAGTTTTCCATATCTACATTAACCCTTATCGCGTCACTGTGAACATCGACCATTTGAGGTAGGCAATAACTAATTAGTAAAATAAAGAGAATTAGTTATTGGTTTGTACTGCTTATTAATTCGCTTATTGGGCGAGTTTAGCTTTAATAGTGATGAGTAAAGCAAGACAATATTTGCCGCGGATTTTAGAAAGGGAAACAGTTACAAACGGAATTGATTTTAATGAATTTACGTTGTGGTTCCTGCAATTTATTGAAAGTAGTTAGGGTATATTGACCGTTCATGGTTGAACCTTTTTCACTCTAGGGGGCTTTAATCGCGGTGCGAGATTTGTAACCTAGTATTCTCGGTAACTGTTTTTTCCTTATTCTACTAGCTTAAAACCAAGTAAAAATAAGTAAAAACGAGCAAAGCTTCCGCCGCTCACCTATACCCATGTAGATAAAAATAGTTCATCACCCTTGGCAAAACTACTCGATCAGCGTGTGTTTGGCATTTATACGTCGATATCACCTAGTATGTGGGAAATAACGACATTACATAGGCTCTGTCTAACCTAAAAGCCAAGCAAATTGCTAAAAATTAAACCTTAGATGGTAAACAGGCTCTAATTAAAAAGAATTTTTTAAGTGGGAAAGTTGCTTTTTATTAATTAAACAGACTAAAAAACCACACGTAATGAATAAAAAATGAACGAGGTATTTAATTATGTTTAGCTAACAAAGTTTATAAAAGTTATTAGGATCAAATAAAGACAATTTATTTTTTGTTTACCTAGTTTTACGTTGTTTATAAATTATAAACACATATTTTACACACCATTAAAACGGTTTTTAATTTATGGGTCGTTGAGGCTTGTGAATTGTTTAGTACGTATATTTATAAAAACTAAGTACTAATACTATTACATTTAATTGCAGGGTTGTTTGATAAGTAAGCAAATGAAAACTCACTAAACCGTTATTTTATCTTAAGATTAAATCGTCTTACCGAAGTTGCTCAAAGGAAATGGCAATAATGAAAAAATATCTAGGTTATTTATTATGTTGCTTTGCATGTAATGCATATAGCAACGATGAAGTAGCACTTACTTTAGTTGGATACATTTCACCTAAATGTGAGTTTACGGCAGCAGATAAAAACTTAATTATTTCTTCAGATGGCTTCGCTAATACAGAGTTAGCAATTAATTGTAACTCACCTATGCGGGTATCTATGCTGTCAGAAAACGGTGGTTTGCGCCACCAGCATGGTGCTCACTTAAATGCTTATAACGTTAACTTGTCAATTGCAGATGCTAATCAAAGTATGTCTGTTTCGTCACAGACCTTAACAGTATCACAAACAGTGAATGTTGATAAAATTTTATTTAACAGTGTAGCAAAACTACAGTTAGAGCTAGTAGACCCTTTAATTTATGCAGGAAATTACCAGGATGTTATTCGCATAGAAATGACGCCATCTGCAGTCTCTGGTGGCGTGCGGTAAACCATTAATTATTAAACATAAACATATGTCACATGGAAAAGGAATATAACAATGAAAAAGTTAATCGTATTATCAGCAATCGCAGCACTTACATCAGGTGCAGCACTAGCAGACAGCATAAACTTAGGCGCGGCTGTACAGTCTGTGTGTGGAGTTAGTAACACAGAGACTGTTAAATATTTCCCAGCTCTAGCTCTAGGTAATAGTGCTACAGTTAATTTTAATCTTCAGTGTAATGATGTAGACGGCGCAACAATATCGCTAACAACTTCTGAAGGGCATTTACAAAATTCAGATAATGAAGATATGGGCGTTGGTTATACTGCAGCATTAAGTGCAGGTCCATTTGCGTTTACTTTAACTGCAGATGATGGTGCTAATGATCAGTCAGCATCTCAAAGCCAAGCAGGCACAGCTGCACTTGCTGCAGGTGGTCTAGCGGGTACAATTTTAGTTACTGTTACACAAACACCTACATGGTCAGGGACGTATGCAGATACGCTTACATTAGGTATAACAGCTAATTAATTCGTCACTTTAAAAGGCAGTTTTTAACTGCCTTTTTATTATTTAGAGGGAATTTTATGCGTTTATTTATAATTTTTATTTTATTTACAGCTTCTTACTCGGCATTGTCTTTTCAAGTACAACCTATGGTTGCAGAGGTACAACCTATGGGGAGCCAATCGCAACAAACAATACGCATAGCAAATACATCAGTAAATCCTTTAACTATTGAAATTACAGCATATGATTTATTAATAACGGATCAAGGAGATGAGTCGTTACGTGAAAATGAAGATGACTTTTTAATTATACCTATGACAACTATTATTCCTGCAGGAAAAAGCCAGTCAGTTATTGTTAGGTATATTGGTGAGCCTGTACTTTCCGCTTCAAAAGCTTATCGTTTAATGATTGATCAAGTAAAAGTTAATTTACAAGATGATAATACATCAGGTGTTGGTATGAGCTTGAGCTTTAGAACGTTACTTAATGTGGTTCCGCAAGGAGCAGAAGCCAAGTTAATGATTAAAAGTAAAGCACAAGCAGCAACTGGTGAGTGGAAAGTATTATTAGAAAATACCGGCAATAAATATATTCGCTTATCGCAAGCACAGTGGGTAATTAAGGGTAATAATGAAAAATTTGTGCTTGAAGGAGAAAGCTTAAGTAAAGCGTTAAGTGGAAAGCTGCTTTTACCTAACTCAAGTCGAGAAGTAACAATAAAAATACCAGCGCAATTTAATGCAGAGCAAAGTGAGTTAGAGGTGCTGTTTTAATGTGTAGGCTGCTGAATTATTACTTATTATTATTTGTAATGTTAGCTTTGCCCGCCTACGCTTTAGAAGTAACGCCCATGGTAGTTACTTTTTCACCAAATGGCGTGTCAAATGGTGCATCTAGTTTAATACATAACCAGTTACCACGTGATATTGCCTTTGATATACAGGTATACGAAATTCAATTTACACAAGATGAACCACAATTAGTGCCGTTAGAAGATTCGCCATTGTGGGTGTTTCCGCCGTCATTATTGCTACAAGCAGGGCAAAGTCAGCGTATTCAATTTAGATGGCTAGATAAAGTACTGCCAACCACAGATAAAAGTTACCAAGTTAGCTTGATTGAGCAACCATTAAACGCTCATTTAGCAGACAAAGCATCGCAATTGACCATGCTGCTTAATGTGAACTTAATTGTGCATGTAGATCAACCACAGTTAACAGCAGATTTAGCCGTTGGAGAGTCTCATATTGAGGGAACAGACATTATGGTAAATATAATAAATAAAGGCCCAGGTGCGAGTCGATTAAGTGATTATGAGATCAAGTTAACTGATGAAAGTTCTGGAGTATTAATAGAGCGCATTTTAAAGCAGCAATTAAAGGCACAAGGGTATGACGTGTTTTTTGCACCTAATAGTAGCCACTATATAAAAATACCTAAACCAAAATCGATAAAAGAGGATAGTTTTAAAAGCTTACGCTTAGAATTGATGAGGTAATAAATATGCGTATATTTATTTGTTTATTATTAATTGTATTCACTCAAGTAAGCCTAGCAAAAATAAATCCATCTAACCGAACCATTGAGCTAAGTGTTGAGGCTGAGCTTAATAAAACAGATATTGGCAGAGTAACACTTGCTGTGGAGCCAGGTGATAATTTATTACTTAAGTGGAACGAAGTTGAAACAGTATTAAAGGAAGTGTTATACCCTAAAGGCCTTGCCATATTAAAAGCTAAGGTTGTTGATGGTTTGCTTAGCAAGCAAGCATTAGAAAAGTTTGGCTTTGTGGTTAACTTTGACCTAAGCGATTTTAGTTTAAAAATAAATGCCCCTCTTAATTTAACCCGCCCGCAAACATTAAGTTTAAAATCAGACTCTAGGCGACTAAAAGCTTCAGAAGTGGCTAATTTAAGTGGCTTTGTTAACCTGTATTCTAGCTACTTATATCAACAAAATAACAATACAGATACGACAGACAAACAGCTAGCCTTTCGTGCTGAAATGGTGATGAATTGGGGGGGCTGGGTAGTAGAAAATGAACTTGAGTATTTATCAGATGTTGAGGCAACATCATCAAATGTTAAACGTTTAGGCACACGCTTAGTGCATGACTTACCGTTAAAAGGCATGCGTGTATCAATAGGCGATAACTACAGCTCAGGAAGTTACTTTCAATCTACATCACGTATTTTGGGGATTTCACTTGCTCATGACTTCTCGCTAGTATCCGATAGGCCAATAAGACCCAGTGCCTCTAGAAGCTTTACTTTAGAAAGCCCATCTTCTGTAGAAGTATTGGTTGACGATAGGATTGTAAAGCGATTAAATTTAACTGCAGGCATATATTCATTAGATGATATACCGTTGAATGAGGGAAGTAATAATATAAGTTTGCGGATCACTGATATTGCAGGGGTAGTACGATACGTTAATTTTGATGTAACCACGGGCTTAGATTTATTTGCAGAGGGACAGCTAGAATATGAGATTCATATTGGAGTGCCATCGACATTAACCGATCAGCTAAATTACGATAATGACAGCCCATTGATAAGTACCTATCTTGATTATGGGGTATCGCCTAGTTGGACTATTGGCTTTACAGCGCAGGCAGATGAATTTATACAACAAGCAGGCTTTAAAAGTATTTATGCTGCCAATATTGGCCAATTTGCATTTGAAAATGCAGTGAGTTTTGGCGACGAAACAGGACACGCTTACCGATTGGTATATAGTAGCTTTACAGACAGAAGTGAATTACCACAAGATATTAGTTTTGGTTATGAGTACTCTACTGAAAACTTCCGTGCTGTAGGCTATCGACCTGATCTACAAGGTAGTGCTCGACTACGAGAACACTTTATTCAGGCAAACTATAGCTTTTTTAATAGCCCTACTTTACGTACTTCTTTTTTTGCCAACCTATCAAGAGCACATAATGAAGCTCAGTTTGATAAATCAGTAGGGTTAAGTTTATCTGGTGATTTAAGTAACAACCGTTGGCGTTATAGCCTAGGCGCTCAATGGGATGAAATAGCAGATAATGCAGAGTGGGGAATTAGGCTCTCTTTAACCTATAAGTTTAGTAATGATCGACGTTTAAAGTTATCTCACCAATCACGTAGAAACAAAACACGTTTAGAGTATACCCAAGATGCTAATCAACGTTATGTAGGTGCCTTTAGTTTAAGAACGGGAATTGAACATAATGACCAAAATGAAGCATTATTTGACTTAAACACACAATATAATGGCAACCGGTTCTTAGCTAGTTTAGACCATGCTAGCTTTTATGAGCAATTAAATGCAAGTTCAGCTTATCATCAAAGTCGGGTTAGTTTTGCATCCAGCGTAGCATTTGCAGAAGATGATTGGGCAATAGGTAAGCCTATATACGACAGCTTTGCTTTAATTAAACCCCACTCGAGCCTAAAAGATAAAAAAATAACCTTGGGCCAATACAAAGATCAATACAGAGCAAACAATGCAGATTTTGATACTATTTTATTACATGATATTAGCTCATACGATAATTCGGCTATTTCAGTAGATGTAGAAGATTTGGAGCCTGGGTATGATATTGGGGCGGGTTTAGTGGTGTTTTTCCCATCTTATCGCAGTGGGTATAGTGTAATGATTGGTACTGCTGCAAATATATCGGTTATCGCCACTTTACTAGATCAACAACAACAGCCGTTAGCATTACAAGTGGGTGTTGCTGTATGTTCAGATAATACTGAAAAAGAACATAAGTTTTTTACAAATAAATCGGGTCGTTTTGCATTAACTGGGCTTACCCCTTGTAGCTATGAAGTGACATTAAATAATAGCGAAAAATCGCAATTTATTTTAGATGTAAAAGAAGGTGAGCAACTACAAAGAAAAGGAAAGATTTATGTACACTAAACAAACGGTTACCTTTATTAGCGGCTTAGCTTTATTACTTTTACCTTATATTAGCTACGCACAGTGTGATGCAAGGTTAAATAATATTGACCACTTATTTGATGACTTTGATCAGTACCATGCATTACAAAAAGTAGATGCAAAAAAGCAGCTGCGCATTAATGTAATAAATGACGAACAGTGCCAGCTACATATTATACTAACCAGTGAAAACCAAGCGCAGCTAAAAGGCGCTTTTCAAAGTATTGCTTATCAATTTCGCAGCGATACTCAGCAATTAGTCAGCTCATCAATTAGTCGTTTACAACTAGTAGAGTCAGCGGCTGAAGTTGAACTTTTGATCCCATCGGGTACACCGGTAAAGGCAGGGTTATACACAGATAGATTGCAAATAAAACTTTATGATCAAAATAATCAGCTGCTCGATGAGCGTCAACTTGACATTGAAACAGATATTGCCCCAAGAACCAGCCTGTCGGTGCTTGGTTATAATACTTTTGCAAATACCATTAACTTAGGAGAGTTAATACCTCTGCAAGAATACGCTATGTTACCTAGCCTGCAAGTAGTGACTAATTCAGATGTTCGGCTGCGTGTTAGCTCTGATAATAAAGGTAAGTTAGTGCACAGTATGTATCAGCAACAATATGCGATAGATTATAATTTAGATTTGGCGGGTAATTGGTTAGTATTGAGTCAAGATACAAATAAAACGTTTTCATACGCTGGGCAAACTGTGTTTTTATTGCCACTTAAAATACAGTTAGCTGACTTTAAAGAGCAAGCCGCTGGTGAGTATACAGATACTATAAGGTTTCAAATTAGCCCACTTAACTATTAACTTTGTTTAAGTTTTTTTGACACCATGCAAGTGCTTGCTGCTTATTTTTAACGGCGATTTTTTGATACACCTTATGTAAATGAACTCGCACAGTTGCTTCGCTGATAAACAGGCTATCGGCAATCGCACTGGAGTGCATTCCTGAAAACAGTAAGTTTAAAACTTTAATTTCTTTACAGGTAAGATTATTCGACTGCAGAGTTGTTTGTTGCTCGCTAGCCAGCATTTGCCTCATCCAACAATCGGTAACCGCGCGAGGAAACCAAAGTTCTCCCTTATTAATCGCTTCTAACCCTTGGTGAAAAAGAGCTTCGTCTGTATTAGCATAAAATAAGCCCTTTAAGTTAGGCCATTCTTTTAATGGAATAACATCACTGTCTTTAGGCACGTCAAAAATAACAAGCCCTTGGTGCTCATTTTTTAACATAAACTGATTAATTAGTTCATAGTTAGTGATAACGTTAAGTGCTTGATAATTTACCAGCAGTATATTGTATTGTGTCGCCACACAAAATAAAGAAGTATACCCGGAAGTATCTAAACACTTTATCTGTTTATTCGTTACATTTTCAATTGCCATAAATTTATTCCATATACTTAAGTATTAATACTATATTCCTAAGTTCAGTTAATATCAACGGCGGAATAATGTACAAATTGTTTGTTGTTTAACTTAAATCGCTTATTTAATTGTAGTATACGCAATAGGCTCTGTGGGTTTATTTACCTCTTCATTTTAATAATTTAAGGTGAATAGCGTTTTACTGAATAACTTTTAGCGAGGAGTTGTGGCGCGGCAGGGTTTTTATTAATAAAATATTAGAAAATGATACATATCATCTTGTTTATATCATATAATTTACATCCAGAGGAAAGATGCTACAACGCATCTTTTTTTATGCCTACAATTTATATTTTATAAAAATATAACGCATAACAAAACCTATACCCTTTGGAGATTATTTTTGAAATTACGCAACCTCTCACCGTTAAGCTTAGCAATTATTGCTGCACTCACTACCTCAGTAAATGCAGAAGAAACCAAAACAACAGCAAAGCAAGACGCATTTGAAAAAATAGAAGTAACCGCTCGTAAACGTACAGAAAGCTTATTTGAGTCTCCAACCGCAATTACATCAATTGGTGCAAACCTCATTGATAAAGCCAATATGAGTAATTTAGAAGATATTGGTAAGTATGTACCTAATTTAAATATTACTCGTTATGGCGTGGGTAACTCTGCACATGCATCTGTGTTTATTCGCGGTATAGGCCTTCAAGATCATGTTATTACTACCGATCCTGGTGTTGGGGTTTACTTAGATGGTGTGTATTTAGGCCGTCAAATGGGGTCAAATTTATCGCTACCGAATGTTGAGCGTGTAGAAGTATTACGTGGCCCTCAAGGTACTTTATATGGCCGTAATACTTTAGGTGGCGCGGTTAATGTAATAACCAAGCAACCAGGTGATGAAGGCATTTTAACAACGACTGCAAAAGTGGGTAGCCGCGGTCGTGTAGCAGGCGATATTTACTTTAATAACGCATTAACTGATGATTTGAGTATGTCGGCAAGTGCGTCTTACAAGCAGCGTGATGGGGTGGGTACAGCAGTTAATTTAGCTAACCCAGAAAAGGAAATTGGTGAAGAGCAAGAGTTTAGTGGCCGTGTTGCATTTAAATACCAAGCAACTAGCGACCTTGCATTTACTTTTTCTTTAGATGGCGTTGATAACGAATCGGGCCAATCGCCTTATACAATTGAGCTTACCGCACCACTTGATCCAAATGATCAGAACAATGGCGATTTCCCATTATTAACACCAGATTTAATTCCGGCAAATCCAGATGATTTAGGCACAACCGTTGCGGGTATTGAATCAACTTCTTACTCAGGTTGGGGTACTTCATTTGCTGCTGATTGGGCAATTAACGACACTTATACAAGTAAGTTTATCTCAAGCTACCGTACCTCTGAGTATGAAGGTGGTTTAGATGATGATGCATCAGCGCTTAATTTATCTGAGTTTCCAGAGCAAGGTGGTGCTGATCAATACTCATTTGAAGTTCAGTTAAACGCAACGTTTGACAACATGGACTTTGTATCTGGCTTGTACTTCTTTAATGAAGATGGCTTTACCCGTTCAGAAGACTTTGTATTTAGCCCATACAATACGCCAGACAGTTTTGGTTTCTTCGAAATAAATCAAGAAACCAACTCTTATGCTGCTTACTTTAATGCCGGCTACGATTTAACCGACGATTTAAGCATTGGTGGTGGCCTGCGCTACTCAAAAGATAAAAAAGAAGCGAATGCGATTTTTCCATCTTTTGCCGAACGTAAATATGTATCTGCAGACTTTGATGCTGTGACATGGGATATAAATGCTTCGTACCAGCTTAGTAATAATATGAATGTGTATGGTCAAGTTCAAAAAGGTTACCAAACAGGTGGCTTTCCACCGCGTCCATTTGGCGGGCCTGATCAGTTTTCATCATTTGATGAAACAAAAGCAATTAACTACGAAATCGGCTTGAAAGGCCAAGTACACGAAAATGTATCTATGATGTTGGCTGTATTTGTAACTGACTACACAGATTTAGCGCTGCCATTTTCAGACCCTACTTCGGGCGGTGGTTTTGTAACTATCGTTGAAAATGCTGGTCAATCAAAAGCGCAAGGTATTGAGCTTGAAACAACAGTAGCCATTACTGACGACTTTACTATTCGCAGTGCAGTGGGTTACTTAGATTCAGAAATTAGTGAAGTAGCAGCAGGCGTACAAGGAATTGGTAAAGGCGATTCGCCTGCATTAACACCACGCTGGACTGTGATGATTGCGCCTTCATATTTTATGGATTTAAATAACGGTGGCACTCTGGCTTTTAATGCAAACTACTCGTACCGCAGTGAAATGCAAGGTCAGTCAGTATTTAACTATAGCGAAACAATTGATTCTCGTGAGTTAGTTGGCTTTAATATTTCTTACACTAACCCGTACGGCGATATGGAAGTAACGCTATATGGTGAAAACGTATTAAACGAAGTGTACGATGTAGGACGCCTACAACAAACTGGTTTTGTTGGCGTTATGCGCAGTAATGACCGCAGTGAATTTGGTTTAAAGTTCAAAAAAGACTTCGAGCTGTAAACTAATTTAGCTAACGCATTTAAACAAAAAAGGTAAGCCGCGGCTTACCTTTTTTAATATTAGTAGGGCAAAATTAATCTTTGTTTAGATCTTTACGTGCTTGCTCAATTTCTTCGGCAATTTCACGTGCTTTTTGTTTGGTTTTTTCGGTTAGCTCGCCTGCCGTTTCTTTACTTTTTATCCACGCATCAACAGCAACTTCTTTGCCGTCATCGTACATATCTAAACCCATTGCTTTACTTTGCTGTAATAACTGATTAAGCGACTCGTCATGTTTAATTTCGTGAGTGGTTTCTTTTACTTTAGTCCACGCTTTATCTAGCTCTTGCTGTACTTGAGCACCAGTGTCTTTAGCGTCTTCTTTGATCTCTTTGGCATCTTCACACGCGGTTAATGTAATTAAAGTGCCTAGTAATGCTAAACCTGCTAATTTGTTCATGTGTAATTTTCCATCGATATAAAATAATATTTAACACTATTATAAATAACGAAAATGAACATACCCGTAACAAGGCGATTAAATTTTAAATGAATGAATAAAAATGATTGGTCTAAGCTGTTTAAGTTGGCTAAATACTCGGGTGTAACTACGTTTTATTGAGCCCCGAGCATTGAGCTTGAGGCTTATTCGAATTAGCCAATTGCGGGTATTAATCCGGCCATTTGTAAGCCTTGGGCACTAATAATAGTTAAACCGCATAATGTCGCAATGGCTAAGCCAATATTACCGCTGCGTACTTTATAACCTGTTTTTTCTGTACTTTTACGTTGCTTATAAACCATAGCAACGGGTAAAAAAACGGCTAAAATAACTAAAGCAATAGCCGCGTAGCCAAGCGCCATAATAAATCCTTGCGGATAAAATATGGCAAAGCCAAGAGGGGGTATAAAGGTAATTAATGCCGTTTTAATTCGATCCGCTTTTGTATCTGCTTTTTTGAAAGTGTCGGCAAAAAAGTCAAACAAACCTAAACTTACACCTAAAAATGAAGTGGCCAATGCAAGATCAGCAAATAACTTAACGGCAGTGGCAACGTTTGGGTTGTGCGCTATGCTCGCCATGCTTTGTACAAAGCCACTTAAACCTTGGCTATTGAGCAAATCATTTTGATTCATAATACCCTGGCTTAATATTTGCCAAAAAATATAAATACCTAACGGTAGCGTTGCACCCGCTATCATTACTTTACGCAGTGTTTTTATTTCTAATCCTACGTATTTAACAATTGAAGGAATAGAGCCATGAAAACCAAATGAGGTAAATACCACCGGAATAGCCGAGAGTATTAAGCCTTGCTCTACTGGCATTTCAAGTAAATGTTGGCCATGTACATAAGGCGTTAACATATAAAACAGGCTGGCAAGTACCACTATTTTTATTGAAAACAGCACTCTATTAAATTTATCGACCTTACTGGTACCCAGAGTTACGACACCAGCAATTAAAACCGCCAGTAAAACAGAGGCCAGTTGCGGTGCAATACTCACGTTAAACCCCGTGTTTATGCGATCTTGAAGTTGTGCGCCACCACCAGCAATATAAGCTGCACACAAAGCGTAAAATAAAAATATCACCGAAAAGTTAGCTACATATTGCCCACGTTTGCCAAGCCAAAGTTTAGCTAAGGTATTTAGCGTCGCATCGCGAGGAGCATATTGATGGAGCTCAAGCATTAGCAGTGCAGTGTAGGTCATTAATAACCAACAACCGACAATTAATGTCAGCGCAGTACTAAACCCTAGTCCGGCTGATGCAATTGGTAAGGCCAGCATACCTGCACCTATGGTAGTACCTGCAACAATTAACATGCTACCTATTGTTTTATTTTTAAGCACTTAATGATCCTGATCAATCTTGAGAGGTACGCAAGATATAACTAGTTAACCAAAACTTAAATAGTTTTGTTATAAAAGAAATAAAATAAAGTGTAATTATCTATTTACAACTGTAATTTAAATGCATCTTTTATTAATATTAACTATTAAAAAAGTGCTTTAAGCGTATAGTTTATTTGAAGTTTTTTGAGTTTTATTGTTAATGGCTAAGGAGCGGCATGTGCCAATTAAAGTATCGTACTTTATAATGGTTCTTATATGGTCAACCACACCATTAGGTATAGTGTGGAGCAGCGATACAGTATCGCCAACATTAGCGGTTTTATTACGTATGTTGGTAGGGCTTACTTTAGGTGCTGTAATTATAGCTATTACGCGTATTAGGGTGCCGTGGAATAAAAATGCCTGCTTACTTTATTTTTACTCTAGCATAGGTATTTTTGGTGGCATGTTACTTAGTTATATGGCGGCTAAAACAGTGCCCTCAGGCATTATTTCATTAATGTTTGGCTTAGCGCCTATTTTATCGGGCTTACTTGCCCAGCAACTCCTTAACGAGCCTAAGTTTAGTGCAATTAAGCTAATCGCACTTGCATGTGCCCTAATCGGATTATATTTTGTCAGCTATAACCAAATTAAGCACTCGCAAACTCAGGGGCTTGGTTTGTTATATGTGTTTATAGCGGTGTGTTTTTTTAGTTTAAGTGGAGTGATGATCAAGCGGGTTAAAATTGCTATTCATCCTATGGCAACTACATTTGGTGCTCTGGTGTTTGTAACACCTTTATTTTTTATTGCTTGGTTGCTGCTAGACGGTGAATTAAATATACAAAATTGGAGTGCTAAATCAATATGGGCTATTGGTTATTTAGGAGTATTTGGCTCATTGTTAGGAGCGCTGGCGTATTTTCATGTATTACAAAACTTAAATGCCAGTACTGTTGCACTTACCACGCTTATTACCCCAAGTTTTGCATTAGGGCTTGGCGCATGGCTTAATAATGAACCGCTTAGCAAGGAGCTTATTAGTGGTGCGGTTATTATTTTACTAAGCTTAGGTGTGTTTCAGTTTGGCGAGCAAATAGTTAATCGAAATAAGCAAAAAATATGATGTTAAAGCATCATATTTTCGCTATTTGAATTACTAATCTACGGTTTTTGTTGCGCCCTAAAATAGTATCGTTAGTGTCTACAAAACGTTTTTCACCTAACCCATCGGTATGCACTTTAGTTTCATCAACACCTAAACTAATCATATAATCTTTAATTGCTTTAGCGCGTGTTTTAGAAAGGTCTAGGTTATTCCATCGACCGCCATAGCTATCGGTATAAGACGCTATATTAATTGACTTAATACTTGGATCATTTTTTAAGTATTCAGCAATTTTATCTAAACGTTGCTGCGAAGATTTAGTTAATTTACTGCTGTTAGACTGATAGTTCATTACCGTAAACGAAATATCTTCAAAGCTATATGGCAATAATTCATCGCGGCATTGTAAAAAGGCCCAATAGGCTTGTTTAAAATTAACCCCCGACATGCCTACGGCAATTTTATCGGCACTATTTTGCCAGTCTTGATAATAAAAAGTAGGCTGATTACCTTTTTCAAGTTCGGTGAGCATTTCCCATGCGGTTTTATTACCCAGTTCGCCGTCAAACTTTTTAAGTAACTTCATGTCAGCTATATCGCGAACTGGCGTACCGGCTCGCCATGCTGGTGGCACTGCTTTTAAGCCCGCAATAGCGTAATTATCAGGGCGAACAACCATATCTAAATTAAAAGTAAGGTCTTTGTTTTTACTTGCATTAACATTAAATATGGCTTCGCCATAATATGGAACTTCATGATTTAACTGGCATTGTAAACGAGAGGTTTTAACTACTTGCCAATTAGAGTTGTCTTGATCGGCAATGTATTGGCGCATAGCACCATAGCTGCTATAACTGCAAAGTGCGCTGGTAATACCAAGGCTAATAAATAACAACTTAAACTTCATCGGGAATTCTCCAGTAAATCAGTATTGCCAATAATTTGGCAAAATACCGTGTAATAGCACTTAATAGTAAACAATACTGAGTAAGCTCTAACTGTAAAGCAAATTACATGCCTATAGTTTTAGCTATAATTAATCAATAAATCCCCTAGCCGAAAGGCCCCCAATTTTGACATAATAGATGGCTTACACCTACAAACCAAGAAGACTATGGCAAATACTGAGCAAACACTTTTCGCAAAACGCTTTCGTGGCTTTTTTCCAGTGGTAATTGATGTTGAAACTGGCGGGTTTAATAAAGATACCGACGCTTTATTAGAAATTGCAGTATCTGTTTTAAAAATGGATGACGAAGGATTGCTTAGCATAGATCACACGGTGCACTTTCATGTAGAACCGTTTGCAGACGCTAACATTGAACAAGCGGCCATTGAGTTCAATGGTATTGATCCATTTTCAGCACTGCGCGGTGCCGTGCCTGAAGAGCATGCAATTAAAGAAATTTGCAAAGTTGTGCGCAAAGCGCAAAAAGCAGCCGGCTGCCAACGTTCAGTTGTGGTTGCGCATAATGCAGCATTCGATCATGGTTTTTTAAATGCAGCAATAGAGCGCAATAATATAAAGCGCACGCCGTTCCATCCATTTGTAAGTTTTGATACTACATCGTTAGCAGGGCTTGCTTTAGGGCAAACTGTACTTGCCAAAGCATGTAGAGCAGCGGGTATTGAATTTGATAATAGCCAAGCACACTCAGCACTTTACGATACAGAGCGTACCGCTGAGCTTTATTGTTTAATAGTGAATCGCTGGCAACAACTAGGCGGTTGGCCACTAGCGCCATTAGAAAACACCGATACTGAGTTACAAGTAGATGATATTGACAGCGATGATGCTAAAACGTCTGAGTAATTTTACCTTCGCTTAGTTTGACTAAATGGGGCGGATAAATACGCGAAAACTGCTTAGTGTCTTTTGCTATTTTAAGCTCCACACCCGGATGCATTAAATCGTTAACTTTTAAGTGGCTGGTGGCCAATAGTTGCATTATTTTATGCTTAATAAGCTGTTTTTGACGTTGTAACTGGGCAGTACGTGTTTGTATATGCTGCTCGTTAAGTTTTATTTTATCTAAATATAGTTGACGTTGTGCCGGCGCTGGGATTTTGTTGGCCTTAATTCGCGCATTTTTTAGCACAGCAGATTTATCAGCAAGCAGCTTTTCAAAGTCAAAAATTTCAGTTTGCTTTTCTCTCAGTTCAAACCAATGTTGTGCTAAAAACACCTTGGTTTTAGTTCCTGCGGGCGCACCCAGCTCACCAGTTTCAAGACGCAGTGCATCTAATATATTACCGCCAATTATTTTACCGCGCGGATTGTTCGCTTTTCCTACTCTAATTAATCGCTTAGCGCGTAAATCACAATGTAAAGCCTGGCGTTCAATAAAGAGATCTTGCGCTGTTTCTATGTGGCAATACTGCGCATATCCAACGCAAATAGTCCGCTGAGCAATTATGTGGCAACTAAATGCTTCATCAACTTCGCGCTTTCGGCCAATGGCACCTAGCATAATGGTTACTGCACCTTTACTGTGTATTGTTCCTGATTCTACAAAGCCTAAAACAGTAATGTCGCCATTCGCTTTAACATGCATACCATCTTTAATATCACCACTAATAATTACGCTACCGGTAAAGTTAATATGGCCGGTGCTTACATCTACGTTATCAAAACATAACACGTCATCCACACGCATTCCACGGGGGAGGGCAACTGGTACGCCTTTGCAATCAGCTATTAATATATTTGGGTTATTAGGATCTATTTTGGTTCCCTCAAAGGGCTGCAATTGATGCTCTTTTCCGGGCTTTGCTAAAATAATATCGCCAAATACAGTATAACCATCTTCACCTAAAGTAGCCGCAACTCGCTGCATAAGTGGCGTGCCTGGTTTTACCGTAATAATTGCCCCTAAATTTTTCATATCAACTTTACCGGCTTCCTTAGCTTGCGGGCTAAGTACGCGATCTTGTGCGGTTGAACACAAACGTACAAATTTGGCGTCAAGGCCTTTTTTAGGGTTACGGCCATGCGCAATAATTGCAGAATATTCGCTTCCTGCTGGGTGCTCAAATTGCTGTCCTAAAAAGTTATCTAATGCTTGTGGGCTTATGCCCTTACTAATACCAGCATCAAAAAGTGCTTTTTGTGCGTCTTGCATTGATAGCAATACACCACCTTTTGCCGTTTTAATCGTTGCTTCGGCTACCATATTTTTGTCATCAATATTAATAGTAATAGCGGCATTAATTGCGTGTGCAACAATTAACGATTCGCTTTGGTAATTTTTACTTTGCGTAAATAACTTACTAATATTGACAGCTATAATCTCAAAGTCACAATACTGAGATTGCTCTATCAATGTTATTAACTGTGTTGTTGTTGCTATAAAACCACTGTCTATAGGATGCTTTAATAAAGACAAGTACCCTGTTTGTTGATTAAATGAGAAAACCGACATTTATAAATTCCCTACGTAATATGCCTGTTATTATTTTATTTTTTATATAAAGATCAAAATTTGTTATTAAATAAATTTTAATCTCGTATTTGAGCACAAAGCAGAGAGTGTGTTAAGTAAATGTTATTGCTTACTCGGGTTGTTTGCATAGCTTTGCCTGTTTAATGCACAATAGTGCCTAGTAAGTAAAAATAAAGCATCGAAGGGCCTTGAGTATCAGCATATTACTCGGTTATACTAGCCGTACGCTCTGAATGAGTTACTAATTCAGGGGCTGATTAGGATTCGACGGAATTCAAGAAGCCCAAGGTGCATGTCGAGGTGCGGTTTGCCTCGTTAAACAGCCGCAACCTAAAGTAATCGCAAACGACGATAACTACTCTCTAGCGGCTTAGGCCAGCTAGCGCTCCTTCTATGTATTCTTGTGGACTAGATTTTGGAGTGTCACCCTAACACCTGATCGCGATGGAAACCCTGGCCGGGGTTGAAGCGTTAAAACTAAGCGGCCTCGCCTTTATTTACCGTGTTTGTCCGGGACTTAAAGGTTAATTAAATGACAATACTAAGCATGTAGTACCGACGGTCGAGGCTTTTCGGACGGGGGTTCAAATCCCCCCAGCTCCACCATTTCAAAGAACTAAGACGCCAGTAGGCGTCTTTTTTTTGCCTTAAATTCCCCATATAGCTCACTTTCCGCTAGGTTACGATTCCAATTAAGATTATTAATGAACAGTGACATCCAGATTTTAAAGTAGTACATTTGGTAGTACTACTTCAGTTAAAGTAAATCGGGTACTACTTTATGGCAAAAACAAAACCACTAACCAATACGGAAGTTAAGCAAGCCAAGGGAAAAGAGAAAGTATATAAACTATCTGATGGCGACGGCTTACAACTTAGAGTTAAACCTAACGGCAATAAATCTTGGTTGCTGGACTATTACAAACCTTACACAAAAAAGCGGACCAGTATTGGTTTAGGAGGGTACCCAGCTATATCTTTAGCTGATGCCCGTAAATTAAAATCAAAATTTAGAGAGTTACTGGCTAAAGACATCGATCCGAAAGAGTATAAAGATGATCATGAGCGTATACAGTTAGAGGCAGTATCAAATACCTTTAATCATGTTGCCACTAATTGGTTTGAAATCAAGAAAACACAAGTAAGTGAAAACTATGGTATTGATTTATGGCGCTCGCTAGAAAATCACTTGTTTCCTGAGCTAGGAAAGCTACCTATAAGCAAAGTAACGGCACCAAAAGTTATTGAAGTAATAAAGCCTTTAGCTGCAAAGGGGAGTTTAGAAACAGTTAAGCGCTTATGCCAAAGGTTAAATGAAATAATGACCTATGGTGTCAATACTGGGTTAATACATGCTAACCCGTTATCAGGCCTAAGAGCGGCTTTTCAAAAGCCAATCAAAGAAAACATGCCTACTATCCTACCTGAAGAACTCCCAGAGCTGATGAAGGATCTTAGCTATGCGAGTATTAAGGTCGTTACTCGTCTTTTAATCGAGTGGCAGCTACACACTATGGTTAGACCAAGCGAAGCTGCCGGTGCAACATGGCGAGAAATTAATTTTGAAAATAGGGTGTGGGAGATTCCAGCTGCTCGAATGAAGATGAAGCGAGGACATACCGTTCCACTAACAGATCAAACAATAGAGATTCTAAATAGGTTAAAGCCTATCAGTGGTCATCGAGAGCATATATTTCCTGGGGATAGAAACCCTCGAACACATCTTAATGAGCAAACAGCTAACATGGCTTTAAAGCGCATGGGGTATGAAAATCGTTTAGTAGCACATGGATTGAGATCTATCGCAAGTACTGCATTAAATCAGCATGGCTTTGAAGGTGATGTAGTTGAAGCAGCGCTAGCACATGTTGATAAAAATGAGGTAAGGCGAGCATATAACCGTGCAGATTACTTAGAGCGTAGACGAGTAATGATGAGCTGGTGGTCTGAATATATTGAGCTAGCTAAGCAAGGCAAGGTAGGGCGCTCTAATACCACCTTAAAAATAGTTGGTTGAGGTTATTATGGATAATAAAGAAATGAATATGGGAAATGATTTTAAAAATGACTTTTTTACCAAAGAGCAGCTACAGTCGTTAATTAATATACCGATTCATGACGTTATAAATGATCTTGATACTTATATTTATTATGAAGGCATAGTAAGTGAAATTCCATTTGATGAAGATCCCATAAAAGCCTATGTAATCGGGTTTATTAAACAAACTAGAAATCCTGTTACGTACTCAAATGACTATAACCAAACGCCTATATTTAGTTTCTCTTATGAATGCGGGGGCTACTGCTCTCGGCCTGATTTAAAAGGTATTGAGCATTTAGAAATAAGTAACGGTTATGATAGGCAAGTTTATTTTAATTACTCAGAATTTATTGAATTTTGTGCAAAGCTTGGTGTGCCTTTAAAAAGCAATGATAAACCTATCGGTACTCAATCAAACTCTATAGAGAACAATGAAAAACAATCTAGTAATAATGAAGTAAATATCTCAAATCGATACCCACCGGAGCTTCAATTGGCAATAGATGCATACGAACAACTTTGTGAAGGTAAAGATAATTTGCCTTTTAACAAAGAAATAGAGGCTTGGTTAAAAGAAGAAAGTAAACGCCGTGGAATTGAGCATCGAGATGGTCGCATTTTTCAGGGCATTAGCAATGTAAAAGCTGAAAGAATTGCTTCAATTATAAAATCATAATCTAAGTAATAATTAAGGGGGTTACCTAGGTTACCCCCTTAATTAATTAGTTAACCCGTCTAGCCTTACCCCCATGCTAATGGTTTTTAATGTGCCTGAATCGTTTTATAACGTCTAAAGGCAATTAATAATGAACATTAAAAGTTTTTCTAAAATCATCCGCAGACCCGAAGTTTTAAACAAAACTGGCTGGTCCAAATCCACCCTATACAACCGTATAAATGATGGTGTTTTTCCTACACCAATAAGCTTAGGTGCGCGTGCTGTTGGCTTTGTCGAAAGTGAATGTGACAAAGTAGTCCAAGCAATGATCGCAGGTTACACAGAGCAACAATTAAAAATATTAGTACAAAGTATTATTGGTAAACGTGGCATGAAGGAGTTTAGCAATGATTCGTAAAAATAAATGCTTAGAGCTAGGCTTGCCAGAGCCACACTGGAGTCAAAAGGAGACGAGTTATGTGTTGAGTGTGATAAGCCAAGGGCTAACAATAAATACTAATACGGCGCGCTATATTGGAATTGATGACCTACAAAATGTGATATATGCACTTAAACGTAAAGGCTACTTATTTACAGTAGATAATAAAGAGGTCGAATGTCCTTCAACGGGACGGTTAACAGCATTTCCGATAATGGTTTTATCGATGACAGATGAGCAGCAAGTGTCGTTTAAAAGTGAAGTTAGCTGCTGATAGGGTAACGACTAAGTGGCTTATTGATAGTGTGCTGGTGGCAAAATATGAAAGTTAAGCTATCAGCAACTTTTAAGAATAACGTTAATATCGAACCTAAAGATGTTAGTGTTTACTTACTGTATAGGATCAGCTTTGGATTTAAATAATACTTATTAAGCGCTATTTATAGGTTTTTTACCCTAAAAATAAAATAGCACCGGTATTACTGTCTATTTCACCCTAAATTAAACAGTGATAGTAACAACTAACATATAGCTAGGTAATTAATAATATCTGTAACTTATTAAGTATTTTTATGTCTTATAAAATGAAGACTCGTTTCCTTGAAGTAAATGAGCAAATATTTTGGGTCAATGGAAAACATAGCGGCATCTACTCAGCTATGGCTAAAAAAATGATTAACCAAGTTGATGTAATGCTCAATCATCACAGTAAAGTTCATTTAGTACGGTTTGATCTTAGGCTATATGAGTTCACCCAAACTAACCAAGTGATCACTAAATTTAACCGAATTTTATTTAAATGGCTCAAGCGTTCCTATAATTTAAAGCGCATAGGCTTCATTTGGTGCCGTGAAATTGAAACAGCTAAGCAACAGCATTACCACTACGTTTTAATGCTTGATGGACACAAAATACGTCACCCACATGACATTTTAAGTAAAGTAAAAATGGTATGGGAGCACCAACTACAAGGCTCACAATATACCCCCAAGCATTGCTACTATAATATTAAGCGAGGGGATTATAACTCGCTTCAGCAGGCAATATGGCGCATATCGTATTTGGCTAAAGTGAGAGGCAAAGGCCAGAAGCCTCCGCAAACTAAAAACTATAGTACTAGTCGTATTAAACACAAGTTAGGCTCACAAAAAAGATGATGCTATTTGTTAGTGAATAAATAACGGCAACTTTGAAGTAAGCAATTAATATTCACTCTTTGTAAATAACAGGAAATCAAAACTTTTCAAAACATGTTAGCTAAATCAGGTTGGACTTATAGCACTCACAGGATAGGCTTAATACGCCCAGTACTGTTTATTAATACATATTTTTATACACTTACGATATTATTTGTTAGTATCATAATTACTAAAGGGTTATATAACGTAAATAACTAGTGTTTACCTGTATAGCAGCGCAAGTGCATCAACAAGGAGTTGTTAATGAATGGACCTTTCCTAGAACCAGGCTAATCCCTAGCCATACTTTTTAAATCAATTTGCACCTCCTTATTTTTGTAGGCGCTTTAGCTAATTTGCTAAGCCATACTGAAACTAATTTTAAGCATTAAACGACAATGAGATAACAATGAACACTGCAGAACAACAATTTTTAAAAGAGCTTGATGTAAAGCTGTGGGCTTCAGCCGACAGGCTGCGCAACAACTTAGATGCTGCCAACTACAAGCACGTTGTACTGGGCCTTATCTTTTTAAAATATGTATCCGATGCCTTTGAAGAGCGCCAGCAAGAGCTGCGCCGCTTGTTTACCGAAGACAACAGCGATGATAACATCTACTACATGCCTCGCGACGATTACGACAGCGACGACTACAACGAGGCCGTGAATGCAGAGTTAGAGCTGCACGAATACTACCAAGAGAAAAACGTGTTTTGGGTGCCCAAGCAAGCCCGCTGGGAGTTTTTAAAAAGTACCGCAGCGTTGCCCATAGGCAGTGATATTGAACTGGAAAGCGGCAAAAGCTTCAAGCTTACCTCTATCTCAAAATTACTCGATAACGCTCTAGAGGCCATCGAAACCTACAAGATCGATGGCAAGCTGGCCAACCCCAAGCTCAAAGGCATTTTGCCTACCATTGGCCGTTATGAAGTCGACAATCACAACCTCACCGAGCTGATTAACAAGTTCTCAGATACCAGTTTCCGCAACCCCGAGTACAAAGGGCAAAAACTCGACCTGCATAGCAAAGATATTCTTGGTCACGTTTACGAGTATTTCTTAGGGCAATTCGCCTTAGCCGAAGGCAAGCAAGGCGGCCAATACTACACCCCCAAAAGCATTGTTACGCTCATTGTTGAAATGCTGCAACCCTACCAAGGTCGCGTGTACGACCCGGCCATGGGCGCCGGTGGTTTTTTTGTCAGCAACGATAAATTCATCGAAGCCCATGCAGCCGAAAAACACTACAACCCAGCAGAGCAACGAAAGCATATTTCGGTGTATGGCCAAGAGAGCAACCCCACCACCTGGAAGCTAGCCGCCATGAACATGGCCATTCGCGGCATTGACTTTAATTTTGGCAACAAAAACGCCGACACCTTTTTAGACGACCAACACCCCGACCTGCGCGCCGATTATGTAATGGCCAACCCGCCGTTTAATATTAAAGACTGGTGGCATGTGAAACTAGAAGAAGATGTGCGCTGGAAATACGGTACACCTCCTGCTGGCAATGCCAACTACGGCTGGATCCAGCACATGCTGCACCACCTTAACGATAACGGCTCGATGGGTTTATTGTTAGCCAATGGCTCCATGAGTTCAAATACCAACAATGAGGGTGAAATCAGAAAATCTCTAATTCTAGGTAATACAGAAAATAACGTCCCCGGTGACCTTATTGAATGCATGGTGGCTTTACCCGGACAGCTATTTACCAACACTCAAATTCCAGCATGTATTTGGTTCTTAACTAAAAACAAAAAAGGCGGCAATGGCAAACGCGACCGTCGCGGCGAAACCTTATTTATCGATGCTAGAAATCTAGGCTTCTTAAAAGATCGTGTCTTGAGAGACTTTACAGACGAAGATATTGCCAAAATTGCTGACACATTCCACGCCTGGCAAAAAGGTGAGAATTACGAAGATATTAAAGGCTTCTGTTATTCCGCTTCTTTGGATGACCTTAAAAAACACGATTTTGTATTAACGCCGGGTCGATATGTCGGAGCTGCAGATGCCGAAGAGGACTCAGAACCATTCCCTGAAAAAATAGAGCGATTAACGGCGCAGCTTAAATCCCAGTTTGAAGAATCCGATCGATTAGAAAAAGCGATTAAGGACAATTTAGCGGGGATTGGTTATGAGCTCTGATTGGACAAGATATAGATTGGAGGAGTTGGGCCACATTGTTACAGGGAAAACTCCTCCGTCAAAGGTGCAAGATGCTTTTTCAGATTCAGGTGTGCCATTCGTTACACCTAGAGACATGGATGGTCGTCGTTGGATTGATAGGACTGAACGATATCTATCAGAAACTGGAGTTACCGCTGTAAATAAATCTCTAGTTCCCAAAAATAGTGTTGCTGTGTCTTGTATTGGATCCGATATGGGAAAAGCCGTTCTGGTGAGTTGTGATTCCGTAACTAATCAACAGATAAACACGATTGTTGTTGACACGGAAAAATTCAATCCAGTATTCATTTATTATGTTTTATCGACACAGCAAGATGCTTTGAAAAGTATTGCTGGCGGATCAGCTACCCCAATACTTAATAAAGGGCACTTTGGTAAGTTTGAAATAAAACTTCCAACTAAAGACGAACAGGATAGATTGGTAGAATATCTAGATTGTTTAGATTCTAAATTTGAACTCAACACCCAAACCAACCAAACCCTAGAACAAATCGCTCAAGCATTGTATAAAAGTTGGTTTGTCGATTTTGATCCTGTCAAAGCAAAAATTGCGGTTCTAGAGGCTGGCGGAACAGCAGAAGACGCAGAGCTTGCCGCAATGAGCATTATTGCTGCGAAAAGCCCCGAGCAACTGATTGAGTTAAAGCAAGCAAATCCTGATGCATATGAGCAACTAGCTCAAACCGCTGCGCTCTTTTCATCAGCCATGCAGGAGTCGGAGCTTGGGGATATTCCGGAGGGGTGGGAGGTTTCAGAAATTGGTAGTGAAGTTTCTGTTGTTGGTGGGGGTACTCCTTCTACCAAAAACACTACATTTTGGGAGGGAGGTAGTATCCACTGGACGACTCCCAAAGATATGTCAGCCCTGAACAGCAAAGTATTAACTAATACAAGTAGAAAAATTACACCTGCTGGTTTAAAGAAAATCAGCTCGGGTCTCCTTCCAGTGAATACTGTGCTGATATCCTCAAGAGCGCCAGTTGGCTACCTTGCACTGGCTAAGATACCTGTAGCCGTGAATCAAGGCTATATAGCTATGAAATGTGAGGGTAGGTTGTCACCAGAATTCGTCATGCTTTGGTGCGAACAAAATATGGCAGAAATTAAGCAGCGTGCTAGTGGTACTACCTTTGCTGAAATTAGTAAGGCGAATTTTAAGCCCATTAAGATTTTAGTGCCTAGGAAAGATATTGTAGAAAACTTCACAGCTCAAGCCACAGATATTTTTGCATCCGTTACTGGCAATATTCATCAATCAAATTCTTTATCGGCAACGCGAGACCTGCTGCTGCCCGAGTTATTAGCAGGTAATCGATTTGCGCAGTTAGGTAATGAGGCTTAATAAATGGACTTACTAAAAGAGGAGTTTTTGGACCAGCTCAGAGCTGAGGTTGATGAAGAAACTGGTAAGGTAATAATCGAAGCCGCTGAGTTTACTCCACAACAAATTCTACAAGATATTAGTGAAACAACATTTGATACAGTTTTTAGTGAGTGGTGCGAAAACAAAAAGCTAGAGCGGCTTGAAAGAGCTGAAGACATTTTATCTCAATACGGAAATGAGCGTCGATTCCGTATATTAAAAGAGCGGTTTGCTAGCGGTGCCATAACACCGTTCATAGGTGCAGGCATGTCAATACCCAGTGGATACCCTGGCTGGACAGCCTTTTTAAATAGGTTAATTGAAGAAACAACTGCCGATAAAGCACAGTTTCATCGACTCATGTCATCTTGGAAATACGAAGAAGCTGCACAGTTTCTGTATGACAATATGGGCGAGGCTCGTTTCAATGAGGAACTGGAAAATGAGTTTGGTCATGACAATTCGATTTATGGTGCGGTCCGTCTGTTACCATATGCTTTCAAAAATTCTGTTATAACAACCAATTACGACAATCTTTTAAAAAGATGTTATGAAGCAGTTGGCCGACCATTTGCTGATACTCTAATTGGAAGTGAAGCGGTAGAACTACCTAAGTTATTAGGTGAAGAAAAAAATATATTGTTAAAACTTCATGGAAAGTCTAATTCCAGTAGAAATCGTATTCTAACCCAGGCCGAATACGACGAGCACTACAAAGAGAAGGACCAACTTAAAAAGTGCATAAAGGCGCTTTCCTCCAAAACACTCTTATTCCTAGGTTGCAGTTTAGGTACAGATAGAACAGTTCAAGCATTGGTTGAAATTGTTAGTGAAGAAGAACCAGGCTCATTGCCAAAACATTATGCATTCTTACAGCTCGACAATGAGGAAGATAGAGTCCCTAGAGCTGGGCAGTTAGCGCAGGCTAATATCTACCCTATTTGGTATACCGAAGAACACGACGAATCAATTGAAGCCTTGCTGGAAAAGTTAGTAGAGGGAGTAAATCCATGAACGAAGAACAATTAGAAAACCTCTGCTTAGACTGGTTCCGCGAAGGCGGCTGGGATGTACTGCATGGGCCCGACATTGCGCCCGATAGCGCAACACCGATGCGCTCGGATTATGCGCAAGTGGTGCTGGATGCCCATTTGTTTGATGCCTTTAAGCGTATTAACCCGCACATCCCTTTCGACCAAATAGATAACTGCTTTGAGCAGCTAAAGGCTATAGCCCTTAAGCCCGAAAGCTTGGATTTGATTACTAATAACCGCGCTTTTCACCGGTTGTTGCTTGAAGGTGTGCCGGTGGAATTTAAGGTAGAAAATGAGGCCGGCGTTGAAACAAAGAGCGATCACGCCTTTTTAATCGACTTTGAAAACCTCGCAAACAATCAGTTTGCAGTCGTCAACCAATTTACTATTTCGGGCACCAAACAGCCGCGCCGACCGGATGTAATCTGCTTTATCAACGGCTTGCCCATTGCCGTGCTGGAACTCAAAAGCCCAAGCGATGAAAACGCCGATATTTGGGATGCGTTCAACCAATTACAGACATACAAAGATGAGGTCTCCGACCTTTTCATTTTTAACGAGGCACTGGTCGTCAGTGATGGCTACACCGCCAGAGTGGGTTCGTTAACCGCCAACCAAGAGCGCTTTATGCCATGGCGTACAATTAAACATGAAGATGACAAGCCCTTGCTTGAATGGCAGCTGGAAACCATGGTGCGCGGCTTTTTTAATAGAGAGTTGCTGCTGGATTACATTCGTTTCTTTGTGTTGTTTGAAACCGATGGTGAGGCGATTATTAAAAAAATCGCGGGCTATCATCAGTTTCACGCCGTGCGAGAAGCAGTAAAAGCGACCGTGGTTGCGGCACAGAATATCAGCGGCATCAGTGAAAAACGCGCGACTTATGCCGGTGAAGTAGTGCCCGGCAGCAAAAAAGCCGGTGTGGTGTGGCACACCCAGGGCAGCGGTAAAAGCATTTCTATGTGTTGCTATGCAGGTAAATTGCTGCAACAGCCTGCCATGAACAACCCAACGCTTATAGTGGTGACTGACCGCAACGACCTAGACGGCCAATTGTTTGAAACCTTCAGCAATGCGGTTGAACTGCTAAAGCAAACCCCGGTAAAGGCGGGCAACCGTGATGAGCTAAGGCAGTTACTGGCCGAGCGTGAATCGGGCGGTATTATTTTTACCACCGTGCAAAAATTTGCGCTGCTGGACGATGAAAACCACCACCCCGTGCTGAATGACCGACACAATATTGTGGTGGTGTCGGATGAGGCACACCGCAGCCAATACGGTTTAAAAGCCCAGTTAAACAAAGACACCGGCGAGTATAAATTCGGCTATGCAAAACATATGCGTGATGCCTTGCCCTTTGCCTCGTTTATTGGCTTTACTGGCACCCCTATATCGCAAGAAGATAAAGACACCCGCGCCGTGTTTGGTGGCTACGTGTCTATTTACGATATTCAAGATGCGGTGGACGATGGCGCGACGGTGCCTATTTATTATGAATCGCGCCTTGCCAAACTGGATTTAAACCACGATGAAATCGCCGCTTTGTCTGACCGAGTGGATGAAGTAGTGGAAGATGAAGAAGACGTAAGCTCGCGCGAGAAAACCAAAGGCGAGTGGAGTCGGCTTGAAAAGCTGGTGGGCGCCACCCCGCGCTTACAACAAATTGCCGCCGACATTGTTGAGCATTTTGAAACCCGCAATGCCTGCATGGATGGCAAAGCCATGATTGTGGGTATGAGCCGTGATATTTGCGCGCATTTATACAACGAGATTGTGGCCCTGCGCCCCCAGTGGCATTCAGACGACTCAGAAAAAGGCGCCATCAAAATTGTGATGACAGGCAGCGCCTCTGACAAGCCCTTATTACAGCCGCACATCTACAACAAAAAAACCAAAAAACGCCTGGAGAAGCGCTTTAAAGACGTCAACGACCCGCTAAAGCTGGTGATTGTGCGCGACATGTGGCTTACCGGTTTTGATGCCCCTTGCTGCCACACCATGTATATCGACAAGCCCATGAAGGGCCATAACCTGATGCAGGCCATTGCCCGTGTTAACCGGGTGTTTAAAAACAAACCTGGCGGCTTGGTGGTGGATTACATTGGTATTGCCAATGAACTTAAACAGGCGCTGAAAACCTATACCGACTCTAAAGGAAGAGGCGAGCCCACCTTGAATGCCGAAGAAGCCTTTGCGATTCTGCTAGAAAAAATCGATGCTCTTCGAGGCTTATTTGCCAAAACCCCCAAAGGCGATGGTTTAGATATTTCTGGCTTTGAAACAGACGCGCATAAGCTGCTGGTGCCTGTTGCCAACTATGTGCTTGGTTTAGAAGATGGCAAAAAACGCTTTCTTGATTTGGTGCTAGCCGCTAGTAAAGCCTACTCACTTTGCAGCACCTTGGATGAAGCGAAAGACTTGCGCAAAGAAATTGCTTTTTACTCGGCCATTAAAGCGGCTATCAGTAAGTTCACCAGTGTCGATAAAAAACGCAGCATTGAGGAGAAAAATTCCGCCTTAAAACAAATTTTAGACAATGCAGTGATCGCAGAAGGTATCGCGGATGTGTTTGCACTGTGTGGTTTGGATAAGCCCAATATCGGCTTGTTATCGGATGAGTTTCTGGAAGATGTGCGGCAGATGCCAGAGAAAAACCTGGCGGTTGAACTATTAGAGAAGCTGTTAAAAGACGACATTAAAGCCAAAACACGTAACAACGTGGTGCAAGAAAAAAAATACGCCGATAGGCTGCAAGAGACACTGCGCAAATACAACAACCGAGCTATTGAAACCGCACAGGTGATTGAAGAACTCATTGAAATGGCTAAAGCCTTTCAAGAAGAAATGGCCCGTGAAGCAGGCTTTGGGCTTACCCCTGATGAAATCGCCTTCTACGATGCACTTGCTGATAACGAAAGTGCCGTGAGAGAGTTAGGCGATGCAACCCTCAAAAAAATTGCAGTTGAAATTACCGACAAACTTAGAAAGTCCACCACTGTAGACTGGCAGGTGCGAGACAGCGTGCGCGCGAAATTAAAAATATTGGTACGGCGCACTTTACAGCGATACAAGTATCCACCTGATAGGGCCATTGAAGCTGTAGAGTTGATACTCAAACAAGCTGAAATTTTATCTAATTCATGGACAAAATAATAAAAAATACAGAGCTATTCAGAATCAGGATCTAAAAAGTAGGTTTAACCAGAAATGAATAATGAAACAAAATATGATATGAGAGGTTTTGTTTTAAACCAAATCTCCAGCATGAAAATTCGTGTTGATGACGAGGAAGTTGAACAAATCATTGGGCAGATTAATGCAGCGATAAGCAACGTATCTCAATATACAGACTGGGAAGTGAAGAATACCATTCATGCAGAGTTGAAAATACGCTTACGCTCGATCCTAGATAAGCATCAACTGCCGATAGTTGAGGAATTGTTTGAGGAGGTACTTTTGAGAGCAAAGGGCACGACTGGTAGCCCTAAGGGCACGACTGGTAGCCCTAAGTCATTTTGGTTTGTGGGTGCATCTTATGGGGGAAACAATGATCAAACCCAAAGGTTCTTAGAGCAGGGCATTTGGCAAAATGGTTATGAGGATAAATATCTCGATGTAGTCCGCAGTATGCAGCCGGGTGACAAGATTGCTATTAAATCGTCTTATACACGAAAACTAGAGCTACCATTTGATAATAAAAGCCAGACTGTTTCAGTAATGGGCATCAAAGCTATCGGCGTGATTACCCGTAATCATGGCGATGGGCGACTAGTCGATGTTGAATGGCAACAACGCTTTGAGCCTGTTAATGAATGGTATTTCTATACCAATCGCAGCACTATTTGGCGTGTCTCTCCGGATGACTGGATGACAGAGGGACTTATTGACTTCACTTTCAATAATAAGCCCCAGGATATAGATCGGTTTCGCAATGCGCCCTATTGGAAAGAGCGCTTTGGTGATACCCCTATTGATAAACAGCGCTTTAAGTGGACCCAATTTTATGAAGAGTTTGCTGACAAGCTGTTAGCTTATAAAGATGACCGCGCCTCTTTAATGGCAGCCATTCACGATTTACCCAATAAAATTGAAAGTATATCTGTTCTCCAAGATCAGCCCGAGCAAGGCACCAAAAAATTGCTAGAAGATATTTGTCCGTTTACTGTTTTTGGGCTTTTTAATAGAGGTATAACTGATGCTAACCGAATATCGATTGCATACCAGCTTGCTGATTTTTTAAATGTTGAAACGCCCGTTCCTAATTCCTTTGAGGGTATCCCTGTTGTTAATAATCAACGCTCTTGGTTTTTTGGTTACAAACACCGCCGAAATGAGCACGATATCGACACCTTATGGGGCCTTTTTGAGGCAGCTATAGAACACGCAAATAATGCAGAAACTGATACCGCAGAGGCACTTTACGACGCTTATGAAACTGCGACTAAAGTATGGGGAACTGGCTGGAACCTTTCAATGGGCCTATATTGGGTTAGACCATGGAAGTATTTGACTCTTGATGGTCAATCTCAGACTTACATTACTAAAAAGCTAGGTTTAGAAATAGGCAAAAATGGTGAGAAAAGTCGCTGTAGCCCAAAGGATTACTTTGGTTTGATTGATGACTTGGAGACGCGCTTTCAAGAAGATGCCTACCCGGTACATTCTTTTCCTGAACTGTCGCTGTCAGCTTGGCTATATAAGGATACTGGCACATCCGCGCACCCAAATGCTACTGACCTTGATAATGAGGAGCTATTAGTGGAAGAAGGTGAAGATGCCGTTCAGACTGCTCCCATTGAACCTTATACCATTGACGATATCATTGCTGACGGTTGTTTTCTTGAGAAAGAAAGTATCGCTAAAATAATTAACCAACTTAGGCATAAAAAAAACCTTATTCTCCAAGGTCCACCTGGAACAGGTAAAACGTGGCTCGCGAAGAAGCTTGGCTTTGCCATAATGGGCCAAAAAGACGAGAACTCTCTGCGAGCCGTTCAGTTTCACCCAAACCTATCTTATGAAGACTTTGTGCGTGGCTGGAGGCCATCAGGCGAAGGTAAACTAACTTTAGTCGATGGCCCGTTCTTGGAAATGATAAATGCAGCAAAAAAAGATGCGAGTATTAAGCACGTAGTCGTTATCGAAGAAATTAATCGGGGTAACCCTGCCCAAGTTTTTGGTGAAATGCTTACATTATTAGAGGCTGACAAGCGTACACCAAACGAAGCTTTGGAGCTTAGCTACCGCCGAGCTGAAGGTGAAAGAATCCATATTCCAGCTAACCTCTATGTTATTGGTACGATGAATATTGCCGACCGTTCACTGGCTCTAGTTGACCTTGCTTTGCGTCGTCGGTTCGCTTTTTTTGATCTTAAGCCAACACTAGGTGAAGTGTGGCGTAATTGGGTACACAGTAAGGCTGGGATTGATGACGATTTTTTGCAGTTAATTGAGCAGCGTATAGTGTCACTCAACAACGAGATAGCAAAAGATCGTAACTTGGGGTCTCAGTTTAAAATAGGTCATAGTTATGTCACACCACCGTTAAATACCAAGATCGAAGATGCTGCAGCATGGTTTCATGGTGTAGTAGAAACTGAAATTGGACCGCTGCTTGAAGAATACTGGTTTGACGATATGGAACGCGCTTTAAAAAGCAAAGAAGCGTTAGTTGAAGGTATATAATGCCTGCAGTTGTTGAAACACAAAGCCAAATCATTTTGACAAGGCGGTTAGGCAAGATCCCTGTTCGTAACTTGTGGCTGTTGATGCTTTATGCTTCAGATCTTTATCGTCACTTTGGTACCAATAAAGTCGACGTTGAAGACAACCCAGAAGATATAGCAGATTTGGTTGCCGAGATTCTTTATCATCAGGTTGAAGAACGCATGATGCGTAATTTAAGCTATGGGTATGAATCTAAAGTTGCTGTGATTAATCGTGTTCGTGGGCGTATAGATACTCTCACCACCGAGCGCCATAGGCTGCTTGAAAAGGGTAAGGTATGTTGTCGTTTTGATGAGCTAACGATAGACACTCCTCGTAATCGTTACGTTAGATCGGCATTGGAGTGTTTAACAAAGCTGAATATTAGACCAACGCTCGCGCACAAATGCCGAGCCTTGATGTTTAGTTTAGAGCGTCTTGGTGTGACGAAGGCAAAGCCAATAAATTACAGCGGCAAGTCAGAGAGATTTGGTCGTCATGATATTAGTGACCAGAAGATGGTGGCTGCAGCTGATTTGGCTTTTACCCTCGCTTTGCCCACAGAGTTTGACGGACAATTTCATTTAGCTTCTCCCGATAATCAAAAAGAGTGGCTTCGGAAACTGTTTGAAAAAGCTGTCGCAGGTTTTTACGCCGGAGCACTCGATAAAAGAGAGTGGAGGGTATTGGCTGGCAAACAGTTTAATTGGCAAATATCTGATAAAAGTTCAGGGATCGATGAAATTCTTCCCAGCATGAAAACAGATATCATTATTGATAATCGGGTATCAGGTGAGCGTTTGGTAATCGATACAAAGTTCAACTCAGTGACGGCCAAAGGTTGGCATAGAGAAGAAACTCTTCGCAGTGGTTATATTTATCAAATGTACGCCTACCTTCGAAGCCAAGAAATTACTACAGAACCTAAGTCGTTAAAAAGCATTGGCATGTTGCTTCACCCAACGATAGATAAAGAAGTCACTGAGAGGGTAACTATTCAAAATCACCCAATATGGTTTTGCACTGTTAATTTGGGCGAGCCGGCTAAATCAATTAGGGAGCGCTTACTTTTGTTAACTCAAATGGCTTTTCGCAAGACAGAAAAAGATCAGGGTCAATACTAGAAATGTTACTAGATAAATTTCCAGACTGAAGTATTGAAAAAATATAACAATCATATCTAGCTACAACTTTTATTGAGCCCTATTTTCTAATAGTTAATTGATATGAGTTTTAACCAAGGTAGTACTGGAAGTAGTACCCTGGTTTTACTTGTTTTACTTTATCTTTTTAATTCAGTGTATTAATTATTTGGTTAAGATGACCCCAGCCCACCAATATCGGTTTTTAGATTCGTTTATCTAAAAACCCTAAAAAACCCGCAACGCTTGAGAAATCAAGCTTGCGGGTTTTTTTATGGCTAAAGGTTAATTAAGATCACAGACCCATTAAGCTACTCGCCAAAGTACCCACGAAGCAGGTAGCGCACTTCATTGAGTGATGATTTTTGATGCAGTAACCGAAGCTAAGCTTTTAAAAATGAAGGTTTAAATGAGGGGAGTAACTGAGAGTTTAAAACTGTCTGATGTAGATAAATTAATAATCAACCTTATTAGTAACGATCCTCATATTACAAACGCACAGTTAGTTGTCGCTAGCGAAACGTCGTTGAGCGCCATCTAAAGGCGAATAAAGGTTTTGAAAGAAGCAGAAGTAATAGTAAGAATTGGGTATTGGCTCTAAAAAACCGGCAATTGTCAGATTAAATAAGTTCTTAAATTGAAAGAGTTTTAAATATTTGCCCGCTACTAATTTGCCAAAAGAGCAGTATAGCCATGTTTTACGGCATACTTGCGCAAGTCACTTTATGATGAACGGAGGTAATATTTTAGTTTTACAGCAAATACTTGGTCATGCAAAGATTGAGCAAACCATGGTTTACACGCACTTTGCACCAAGTCATTTAGAGGATGCTATTAAATTTGGGCCTAAATTAATTTAAAACTATTCTAAGTTTGGTTTTATTTCTTCGTTATACATTGCTTGAAAATTAATTGTCGGAAGAATTATATTTGCTAAACCAGAGTTTATTAGAATAGAACTAACAGAAGCTCTTAGGTATGGATAAGCTATAGCTGGAGAATTAACAAAGACAAATGGTGATTTTTTAAAATCGTCGTCGATACTTTCTTCTCTATAAAAATTAGCTAAATATTTGAAATTTACTAAAGCACCATCAGAAGAAACGATTTTCATTCTGAACTCAACTTGATAATGATGCTCGTCATGGTTATCTGAGAAGGCTGAAGATACACTAAATTCTTCTACCCCTGATTCACTATCCTTCGAATTAGCGAAGTCCGAAAAAATACTAGGGGAAGCATGAATCTCAAGGAGAGTCATTCTTCCACCAATAAATTGAATTGACATTATGCAGCCTTCTCTAATTGCTCTTCATTGCAAGCTGTACCGAACAACATAAACTTCGAGCCAGATCCTTTGAAATGAATTCCAACAGCTTGTTGTGGTTCAAAACTAATATCGTAAGATTCCAAAAATAGGTTAGTGTTATCAGAGTATCCAATAACATCAGCTGCGCTAACACCAGAAAATATTGCATGTTTAAGAGCTTCTTCCTGAAATTCTTCAGCTGAAATTGTGTTTAAGTGTTCTTTAATTGATAGTAAGCTTTCTTCAAAAATATCCATAAAACCTCCTAAGCGATCCATTCTGCAGGGTGTATTAAAGTTTTCCTGCTAATAACTTCTTCATTGATATCAAATAAGCAAAGTTGGTGCCGGTTATTTAGTGCTAAACATTCTTGCTTATCTCTTCTGAACTTCAACTGAAGTCTAGTATCAATGTCACAGCATTTAATCCCAGTCCAAGGGAATTTGCACTTTCCCTGAGCGGCTTCTGCTCTGTAGTATCTAATTATGCCAGATATAGATACACCTTTTAGTGGATTATTCTTATCTTTGATAGTGTGAACCTTATCAAGATAATCACGAATTAAAATTTTAAAATAATTTATAGCGTTGGGGCTGCCTATTAGATCAAGTATCTGTCCGGATTTAGATAAGTCAAGCTCAAACTCAACAATAGAATAGATGTTTTTCTTTGCTACTCTTCCCCATGAAATAGCCAATTCTTTATCTTCTATCCAAAAATAATACCCCTGAGAGAGCCATTGCTTGGGGTTATCTTCACTTATGAATGGAGAGTTGTCATATACATGATGGTAACCACCACCTTGTTCACAAGTCTGATAAAATAACTGATTTGGAAGCATATATCCTTTACACATTCAAAATGATAAATCGATTGTTCAGGGCGGTGAATGTTCACCGTAGCCTGAATTTGTGTTTATTTTAAGTTTTTCTACTAAAGATGTATACCTAAATATATATCACTTAACTGATGTATACCAGTTTAATGACCATATCTTGTCCATATACAATAGATTCCATAAGTTCACACAAGATAAAATAAGAAGCTAATGGCTTGATTTTATTTTAACTTATTGTTTTTATAGAGTAGAAATAACAATCGAGGCTTTTCGGACGTGAGCCTTCCAGTTCAACCAATAATGGCTTTTTTATGGCTGTAATTTAAGGTGGCTTTTACAAGATTAATATTGTGATGGTGAACGAGTTGTCCATATTAGGTTTGCTAAAAACGATTGGAGGTACGGCAGGGTTAGTTATTAAATGTGAGCCAGCGTTTGGGCTGGCTCACGAGAGTGCAATAGCTTAAGTGCGGCTATTAACCGCTAACAAAAGGAAAGCTTAAATACAGCTGTATAATGAGTGCGTTGGTAATATCAATGAAGAATGCGCCCACTAAAGGTACTACTAAAAATGCCTGTGGTGAGGGGCCGTAACGAGATACTAAAGATTCCATATTTGCAACTGCGGTAGGCGTTGCGCCTAAACCAAAACCACAATGACCGCCCGCTATTATTGCGGCGTTGTAGTTTTTACCCATTACTCTAAAGGTAATAAAGTAAGCAAACAGCATTAGCATAACGGCTTGTACTAAAATCATAAATATCATTGGGCCGGCTAAGCTCAGCAGTTCCCATATTTTTAACGACATTAAAGCCATGGCTAAAAACATTGATAGCGCCATAGTGCCCCATAAGTCTATACAGGCGCGGCTTACCTTATAAATTTTAGAAAATTCAGTAAGGTTAGTAATAAAAACACCAAATAATAATGGGATTAAAAATGCTGGTAAAATAACGTCAATTGCTTTTAATGCGTCGTAGCCCATGCGGCCTAAGTACATACATAATAATATAACAAACAAGGTTTCCATCATTTTACGCGGTGTTACTAGGTCGTGATCATCTGGGTCGAAGGTAACTGTGTCATCGCGCTCTTCATGGTATGAAGTGTCTGCTTTTAAGTTGTATTTATTAATGAGGCGTCTGCTGACTGGGCCGCCAACTAAGCCACCAAGAATAAGCCCTAGCGTAGCGGCTGCCATTGCCAGTTCAAATACGCTACTTTGCATACCATATTCATTAATAAATAAATCAGCGTACGTAGCACCACTACCATGGCCACCAGAGAGTGTTACAGAGCCGCCAATTAAGCCCATTAAAGGCTCCATACCGGTTGCTACCGCAATAGATATGCCTAAGGCATTTTGTACCAATAAATAAATTGTTGCGACGCCCAAAAACAGTGCGACTTTAGGGCCACCTTTAATTAATAAGCTAAAACTCGCACCCAAACCAACAGTGGTAAAAAACATGGTCATTAATGGGGTTTTAAAAGTCATATCGAATTGAAAGTTAATATCAAAGTAAACGTGCAGAATGGCCGCAATAATAGAAAAGGCAATACCACCCACAACGGGTTCAGGAATGTTGTTGTCTTTAAGAAAAGCAATTTTGCTATTGAGATAATAGCCTGCAAAAAGTATTAACAAAGAAACTAACAAGGTTTCTATAATAGAAATTTCAATATTCATAAGCGCATTTAACCTTTTTAATACGGTATATTTTTGTTTGCACATGAACCAAAGTTTGACCGTGAAGAGGTAATCAACAGATTAGCAGTTCAAAACTTTAGAGCGCCATAAGCAAAAGCAGTACCTTGCAACTTAGCAAATCATTAATAAAAAACAGGCAAAGTTTAATTTTGAGGGCAGGAGCTTAGCATATACCGGTTACCGATCAAGATGCATATTTTAAGTTTGTATACTATTTTGCAGCAAACACAGCCATAAAGTAATCCTTATTTATTAGTTTTAATGTGGTTGTATTTTTTTACAACAAACAAAGTTGGGTGTAATTGTTAAAAGTTGAATAGATAAAGGGACAGTTCATTTTTATTAGTTACGTGTTTGGGCTAATTTATAGCGGGTTATTAACTTTAAAATAGAATCTATAATTAATTGTTGTAAGCATATTTTTAACTTAATGCTGAGCTTTAATGTGCTGTGGCTTTACACAATGCTTATATTTTTTGAACGCAATTTAAACTATGCGTGTTATACCTAATGGTTATACAAAATCACTAAAATAAGCCTCAATATAAGGTGTTATTCACCCTAGAGCATAAATATGGATTTATTGGCTACAGAGTTTGTTACTCCCTGTATAGCGCTGTTACTTATTGTACTTGCAGGTTTTACATCTTTTGTATCTGCCGCGTTTGGTGCCGGTGGCGGGCTGATGTTATTAGTTGTTATGGCATCAATTATGCCAATGACGGTCGTGGTGCCAGTGCATGGCTTAGTACAATTAGGATCGAATGCAAATAGACTAGTGTTGAGCATTAAACATATAGATAAAAATATGTTTATTTACTTTACGCTTGGTGGGTTGGTTGGCGCTGGCATCTCTAGCACTGTAGTTAATGATATTCAGTTAGATGGTATGAAGTTGGCGGTTGCGGTATTTGTGGTTTATTTATTGTGGGGTAAAACGCCTAAATTTAAAAACGACTCAAAGCTGGGGCGTTTAGTTGCGGGTTTAATAACGGCATTTATTTCTATGTTTGTTGGCGCAAGTGGACCGCTAGTAGCGAGTTATTTGCATATTAATAATTATGACAAATTAAAGTTCACTGCAACGTTTTCTAGCATTATGACCCTACAGCATGTGTTAAAGGCGTTTGTTTATACTGTTATTGGGTTTAACTTTTGGCAATGGTTGCCATTGGTGATAGGTATGATAGCCAGTGGTGCGCTAGGCACTTGGTTAGGTATTTATTTACTTAAACGTATGCCTACAGCACGTTTTAAAGCTATTTTTAAGGTTATATTAACACTTATGGCTTGCCAATTGGCTTGGCAAGGCATAAGTGAAATATTGCTATAAGCAGATTATTTTACCGCAGCTTTAATAGGGCTGTCGCCATCAAAAAGCTCAAAAATACAACTGCTATTACATTGGTTTTGCGCAATGTTAAATAAAACATGAGCAACGTTTTCTCGGCTTATTTTTGCATTTGAACGATCGCTTGGTCGTGTTGTGCTAATAAGCATTGATGCAGCTTCGTTGGTTAATGCACCCGGTCGTACAATGGTATAACTAAGGCCGCTATTTATTAGGTATCTGTCTGCCATGTGTTTAGCTACTAGGTAAGGTTTTAGATCACTTTGAATTGCATCAGGATCGTCAGCACCTAACGAGCTCACCATAATAAAGTGTTTAACACCGTGCTCTTTTGAAAAGTTAATTGCCTTAGTAGCAGCCCACAGATCAATTAATAAGGTTTTATCAGCACCTGTACCGCCGCCTGAGCCAGCAACAAATATAACTTGCTCACAGTCTTTTACTACGTCACTAAAATCGCTTTCTAAATCTTGTTCGATAATAGTTAAATGTACGCTATTTAAATCACTTAGTTTATTTTTATTGCGCACTAAAGCGATTACATTATGCTCATGCTGGAGTAATAACTCGGTAGTCATTTTACCAATTTGCCCGCTTGCGCCAATAATTAAGGTTTTACTCATCATTAACTCCTAAATTTGTTTGCTATTTCAGCTTACAGTAGATCGTGACTCGTTGGTATACCTTTCAAGTATAGCTAACTGATTAAATTTTATTACGAATTAAATCACGCACTATAAAACGAGCAGGGTGAATAGCTTGGCTTACACGCTCGCTGAGCGGGCGCGGCTCGTTGTTTAAACTGCTAATTAAGTGTTCACTGCAAAGTGGCGCACTGCATAAAGCACGTGCACCAAAGCCGGTGAAAATATGTAGCCCTTGTTGTTTTTTACTTAGGGCTTGGTACTGATAGCGTTTACCTAAACGTAAATTAGCAAAGGCAGTTAGGTAATCGCTTTGCTCTACCCACTCTCCTGCCATAGGTAAGTGATCAATAAAACTACAACGCACTGCGGCTTTTGCTGCGGTTATATTGCCTAAGCTAGTTGCAAAATTACAGTGGCCGTAAAAGTTGAGTAATTGCTCGCGATTACTAAGGTTGTCTTGCTCAGTTACTTGTCGGCTTTTGGTGTTTTTTTCAAACGTTGCCCCCATGCAATGATGATCTAAATAAGCGGGTGTAAAATAGCCTTTATGGCACAGCACTGTTTTTAGTTTAGTTGACTGCTCACTTGCCTGCACATGCGATACTTGCCCGCGTACACCAACGATTGGTAGTGCTTTAGTTTGTGCAAATGCATCGCTGTGCTCACCTGCACATATAATTACATCGCTAAAGGGGCCAAACTGTTTGCCGTTACTAAAAAGTAGCCAGCCGTTGCTGGTTTTTTTTAACTGTTCTATATGGCAGTTAAAAGTACTTTTATAAGGCGCCAAACAATGGGCGGCGCTCAACATAGCATTAACTAGTTGTGGTGGGTTTACCCAGCCACCTTGTTCAAAATAGACGCCAGAATAACCAGTAGTAACTCCGGCTATAGTATCTCCTTGCTCTGCGGTTACGTTACGCATTAATGTTTGTGGCCATAATTGCTGCTGGGCTAAATTTTCATGGCGATCAACGAGTGGCTGTTTTACTGCATGCTGCAATACACCGCACCAGCTATGATCAAAACTAAAGCCATCATTGAGTAACTGTTTATAAAGCCGTTTGGCATATAAAAAGCTATGCGCAAATAACTCGCTGTGTGGGGAGTTTTTTGCTTGTAAATGAGGGTATACCGCCCCTTGCACGTTGTGCGATGCCCCCATAGCGGGTGCAGCATCTTGGCAAAATAATTGGCTGCTAATACCTCGCTTAGCTAGGCTGTATAAAATACAGCTGCTGGCAATACCACCACCAATTACCGCCACATTACTAAGCGGGCTTACATCGTGATTAAAATAACTTGGCGCCGATTGCGTATCGTTAGTGTGTTTTAATGTGCCAATTAGCATGCTACGTTTGTGCGCAAATCCTTTAACTTTTTGCATGGTAAAGCCTGCATCACTTAACCCACGACGAACAAAGCCGGCAGCGGTAAAGGTAGCAAGGGTGGCTCCTACTTTTGAAATGTTAACCATGGCATTAAACAGGCTTTGTTGCCACATGTCAGGGTTTTTACTCGGTGCAAAACCATCTAAAAACCAAGCATCTACTATACCTGAGCGCGGATAGCTCATTGTTTTAATCGATTCCAGTGCATCACCAAAATATAAATCGAGCACGATTGTCCCATTATTAAATTCAAGTCGATGGCAGCCTGCTAAATTAATGGGATACTGGCTGATAAGTTGCTCACTTAATAAATTAAGTTCAGGCCATGCTGTTAATATTTTGCTTAAGTCGCTTACACTTAATGGGTGTTTTTCAAAGGCAATAAAGTGTAGTCGCTTTACACCATAGTTTAGTTGCTTTTGAACTTGTTGGCGTGCAAGGTGGTCAGTAAAGTGCTGGCATGTATTTAAAAAGTTAAGGCCAGTACCAAAACCGGTTTCGGCTATAACAAAATGTGCTTGGTCATGGCTTTGTAACCGTGTATCTATATTGTTTTGCTGATAAAACACATAATAAGATTCAGCTAAGCCATTATCGTCAGAATAATAAATATCATCGAAGTCATTGGCAACAGGTGTGCCTTGGTGGTTAAAGTGAATGTTGGCGTTTTTTATCATGACCCATTTAATTTTAGAGATGAAATTTTTTAATTATTTTACGTGTTTTCTTTGAAATAGTCTGGCGTTATTTATAAGCTAGCAGTTCAGAGTACAAGTGTACGCTAGAAAGCTGACCACTTAGATGATTAAATTCGCGTAAAATAGAACGCAATTAAGTATTAAGCTAAGGGAATTACCCATGAGAAGAGCCGTAATTACAGGTATCGGTGTTGTATCAAGTATTGGTAACAACAAAGAAGAAGTATTAGAATCGTTAAAAACAGGCCGTAGTGGCATTGCGTTTAACCAAGAATTTGCCGATTACAAGCTACGTAGCAACGTGTCGGGCAAAATTGATATTGACGTTAAAGAACATGTTGACCGCAAAGCAATGCGTTTTATGGGTGATGCTGCTGCCTATTCTTATATTTCAATGACGCAAGCGATTGCAGACTCAGGTTTATCTGACGAGCAAGTGTCAAACGAGCGTACGGGTATTATAGTTGGTTCTGGTGGTGGTTCATCTAAATGGCAAGTAGAAGCGGCTGATATTTTACGCGAAAAAGGCGTAAAGCGTGTAGGTCCTTATATGGTGCCACGTACTATGGCAAGCACCACGTCTGCATGTTTAGCAACACCGTTTAAAATTAAAGGTGTTAACTACTCTATTAGTTCTGCATGTGCTACATCAGCGCACTGTATTGGTAATGCAGTAGAACAAATTCAACTTGGCAAGCAAGATGTTGTTTTTGCTGGTGGTGGTGAAGAGCTGCACTGGACTTTAGCAATGGAATTTGACGCTATGGGCGCACTTTCTACTAAGTACAACGAAACACCAGAAAAAGCATCGCGTACGTACGATGCAAACCGCGATGGTTTTGTTATATCTGGTGGTGGCGGTATTGTTGTGGTTGAAGAGCTTGAACATGCTCTTGCTCGTGGCGCACATATTTACGCAGAAATTGTTGGCTATGGTGCAACGTCTGATGGTTACGACATGGTTGCTCCTTCAGGCGAAGGTGCTGCACGCTGTATGCGCCAAGCTATGCAAGACGTAGAAAGTATTGATTATTTAAATACGCATGGCACATCTACTCCAGTGGGCGATGTTAAAGAGCTTGGCGCTATTCAAGACGTATTTGGTGGTAATTCACCAATGATCAGCGCAACTAAAGCAATGACAGGCCATGCCCTAGGTGCGGCGGGTGTTCACGAGGCTATTTTCTCTTTATTAATGCTAGAGCATGGCTTTGTTGCACCATCAATTAATATTGATGAATTAGACGAGCAAGCTGCAGGCCTTGATATTGTTACTGAGCGTCGTGATGTTGAGTTAAATACTGTAATGTCGAACAGCTTTGGCTTTGGTGGTACAAATGCCACTTTAGTTATGAGTAAATATAAAGGTTAATTAGTTTCTTACTAAATACCCTAAGCCGAGCATTGCTCGGCTTTTTAGTTTGTGCAAAGCCTAGGTTGTTCGTTACAATAGCGACCCTTAATTGCCAAACGGACTCTGTATGAAAATTCTTGCCGATCAGAATATGCCTTTAGTTGAGCAGTACTTTGCAGACATTGGTGAAGTTGAGCGTTTTGATGGGCGACAATTAACAGCCGATCAACTAATAGACGTAGATGTGCTGCTTACTCGCTCAGTCACTCAGGTTAATAATGAGCTTTTAGCACACGCTAACAAACTAAGCTTTGTTGGCACCGCAACAATTGGTGTTGATCATATTGATACGCAATTATTAAATGATAAAAATATTGCCTTTAGTAGCGCGCCAGGCTGCAACGCAATTGCGGTAGCCGAGTATGTAATAAGCAGTTTATATGCCTTAAGCCAAGAAAACGCCCGCCCACTTAATAATCAAACAATAGGTATAGTTGGCGTAGGCAGTATTGGCAGTTGTTTGGCGAAAAAATTACAAGCGCTGAATTTAACCGTACTTTTATGTGATCCAATAAAACATGCGCAAGGCTTATTAAACGAGCACGTAGCACTTGATCAATTACTTGCGCAGTCAGATATTGTAACTTTTCATGTTCCGCTTATAAAAAGTGGCGAGCATAAAACGCTACATATGATGGATAAAGCCAGATTAAAAGCGCTCAAACCCGGGCTTACGTTAATTAATGCAAGCCGTGGTGATGTGATTGACAATCAAGCATTATTAGAAGTGATGCAAGCGGGTGCCGATTTAGATTTAGTGCTTGATGTATGGGAAAACGAACCCACTATTTTAACTGAGCTATTGGAGCATGTGCGCTATGCAAGCGTTCACATTGCAGGGCACACCCTTGAAGGGAAAGCCCGTGGTACACAAATATTGTATCAAAAGTTTTGTGAACTCAAAGGGATAGAAGCAACAAAGTCGCTCGACGAGTTTTTACCCGTGCCTGCAATTACGCAAGCTACATTAGGACAAAGTTTTAATGAAGCTGATATTGCGCGTTTGGTGCATTTAATTTACGACGTACGCCGTGATGACGGTATTTTACTGCGTGATTTAGCGAATAACGGTTTTGATAGTTTACGTAAAAACTACCCTGTAAGACGAGAATTTAGCACTTTAACAATACAAGGTGATAGCTCGCAGCTAGCCGCTTTAGCCCAGCTTGGGTTTACTGTTGCAAACTAATTTAACTAGCGATGTTGTTTTAATATCGCTTAAAGAGGAATAAATATGTCGCAAAAATATAACGTTGTGGTACTTGGTGCTACAGGTTTAGTTGGTCGTCAAATCATTGAAACATTAGCAGATCGTAAATTTCCAGTGGATCAACTTTTTTTACTTGCTAGCAGCCGCAGCGCAGGCGAAGACATTAAGTTTTGTGGTGAGACCATTGAAGTACTAGATGTTGAAGGCTTTGACTTTAGCCAAGCGCACATAGGCTTCTTCTCTGCTGGTGGTAGTGTGTCAGAGCAGTACGCGCCAATTGCTGCAGATGCTGGTTGTGTAGTAATCGACAATACATCATTTTTTAGAAATGATTTTGAAGTCCCTCTAATCGTACCAGAAGTTAACGCAGCAAGCTTAGCCGATTTTAGAAACCGTAACATAATTGCCAACCCTAACTGTTCAACTATTCAGATGATGTTGGCACTAAAACCAATATACGATGCTTACGGAATTGACCGTATTAATGTATCAACATATCAAGCAGTGTCGGGCGCAGGTAAAAAAGCGGTTGATGAGTTAGCAAAGCAAACCGCTAACTTAATGAATGCCCGTCCAGTTGACAGCGATATATTTCCTAAGCAAATTGCGTTTAACGTGATCCCACAAATAGATGCATTTGAAGATAACGGCTACACCCGTGAAGAAATGAAAATGGTTAACGAAACGCATAAAATATTAGGTGATACTACCATTGCAGTAAACCCAACGTGTGTAAGAGTACCGGTGTTTTTTGGTCATTCAGAGTCAATCAATATAGAAACACGTATGCCATATGACCTTGAACACGTAAAACAGTTATTAAACGACGCGCCAGGTGTTGAGCTTATTGATGATGCGGGCGATTACCCAACAGCGGTATCTGATGCCAGCGGTACTGACACAGTTTACATTGGTCGTTTACGCGCCGATATTTCACATCCACATGGTTTAAATATGTGGGTTGTAAGCGATAATACCCGCAAAGGTGCAGCAACAAATAGCATACAAATTGCAGAAGAGCTTATTGCTAACTACATGTAATTACTTATAGCTTTAAAGCAAAAAAAGCGGTAAACATTATTTGTTTGCCGCTTTTTGTTTATATGGCTGTCAATTAATTGCCGCATATAATTTAAAAGCGTATAAAGATGTTGATATAACAGATTTAAATACTTTTAATTATAAATTTAAGGTATTTATTTTCAAAGTGTTGCGATGGATATTAGTGGCTAACTGGTTTATAGTTTGTAACTGGAATAGAGCTTGCAATAAAAATAGATTGTAATAAAAAATGTGAGTCAGCCATTTGGTTGATGACGGCAAGAATAATCAATGTTTATGCGCCCACTTTGTGGCGCTACGTTAACATTTAAACATTAAAGGATCAGCATGCGCGGTTTAGCTTCACTTATTATATTGGCGTCTGCATTGATAGTCACTTCTGTTTACTCTCAAGACAGTACCCAACTAAAGGGGCCTAAAGGCGTTGACTATGGTGTGCAAGGACGAGCAATAGGGCCAATAAAACCGACCGATACACTCTGGCGTATTGCTGTTAAAGTTCGTCCTGATAACTCTGTAAGCATTTATCAAGTTATGCAGGCCTTGTATAACAAAAATCCAAATTCATTTTTAGAACAAAACCTTAACCACATGCAAAGTGGTGCCTATTTAAACATACCCACCTTAGCTGAAATTAAAAGTGTTAGCTCTGAGCTAGCAAGACAGCGCTCTGAACAAGACGACAAGTTATGGGAAAAAAAGAAAAACGGCACGCTAACGCAAAGCGAAATTAATACAGCTCAAACCAAAGTAACGCAAGCGCGTAAAGTTGACGTAGACGAAGCTAAAAAAGAATTACAAAAAGAATTAAATGACATAAAAACGGATCAAAGTAATAGATTAGTTGAGCTGCAACAGCAATTTAAAAGTTCGGTAAACAATGTTGAAGAAATATTAGTAGAGAATAACAAGCTTAAAAAACAACTCACAGGTATTTCACAAGAGCTAAAAAACTTACGCGAGCAACTAGGGCAAGACAGCGAAATACAGCTGCAACTTAAAGAATTAATAGTTAAACAAAATGAAATAATAGCGCAACAAAAAATCAAAGACGCCAAACAAGATGCCGAATTTGACTTAGGAGCCTTGCTATCTAATCCGCTGGTTTTAATTTTGTTAATGACTATACCTGCATTATTAATTATTTTTGCCGTTGTAATGTTGTTACGTAAACGCGCAAATAACACCGAGCAAAATAACCAAGAAGATGAAGAGTTTTTACCGCAAACTCCCGTTTATAGCAGTGATGACAGCGATGATGTTGTAAGTGCAGCTAGCCACGACGATCCCATTATTCCTGATCCGTTGGATGATTTAAGTGTTCAATTAGATGACGGTATTTCGGATGACGCGCTGTTAGATGACGATGTAGCGTTTGACGACTCATTAGACGATAGCAATTTATTAGATCAAGATGAGTTAGAAAGCTTACTGAGCGATGACATCATTTTTGATGATGAAGACGGCCAAGACGATGATGAGCTCGATATTTTTATGCAGCAAGGCTTTGATGAGCCTGTAGATGACAGCTTAGAGGACACTATTGATTTAGACTTAAACACATCACAAAACAGTGATGATATTTTAAGTGCTGATGATTTAGATAGCTTATTTGATGAAGACGATAGATTACCAGAAATTGAATCGAGTGATAGCGACAAAGTAGCACCAGAGAGTGGGGATTCTCACGATGAAATATCTGCCTTTAGTGAAGAGTTAGCAAGTGAAGATGACGATTTTGATATTGATGATTTATTAGAATCAGAGCAATCATCAATACCAAGCAATACAGAAGAGTTGGTAGAGGAAAACGACGACTTTGACTTAGATGATATCGACAGCTTAATCGATGAAGTAAGTGAGCAGGACGATGCTCTGCCTGAAAAGCAAAGCAGCGCTACAGAGCTAGTTGAAGAAAGCGACGACTTTGATTTAGACGATATCGACAGCTTAATTGACGAAGCAAACGTTCAGGGCGATGATCTGCTTGAAGAGCAAAACAGCGCTACAGAGCTAGTTGAAGAAAACGACGACTTTGATTTAGATGATATCGACAGCTTAATTGACGAAGCAAACGTTCAGGGCGATGATCTGCTTGAGGAGCAAAGCAGCGCTACAGAGCTCGTAGAAGAGAATGACGACTTTGATTTAGATGACATCGATAGCTTAATTGACGAAGCAAGCGAACAGGGCGATGATCTGCTTGAAGAGCAAAACAGCGCTACAGAGCTCGTAGAAGAGAATGACGACTTTGATTTAGATGACATCGATAGCTTAATCGATGAAGTTAGCGAACAAAGCGATGAAAAGCAGCCAGAAACACCGCTTGAAGAGCAAAATAATACAGCTGAGTTAGTAGAAGAAACTGATGACTTCGACTTAGATGATATTGACGACATCGACAGCTTAATCGACGAGGTTAGTGAACAAGGCGAGGAAGAGCAGCCTGAAACAGCGCTTGAAGAGCAAAATAATACAGCTGAGTTAGTAGAAGAAGCCGATGACTTCGACTTAGATGATATTGACGATATCGACAGCTTAATCGATGAAGTAAGTGAGCAGGATGATGAAGAACAGCCTGAAGCACCGCTTGAAGAGCAAAATAATACAGCTGAGTTAGTAGAAGAAACAGATGACTTCGACTTAGATGAAATTGACGATGTTGACAGCTTAATCGACGAAGTTAGTGAACAAAGTGAGCAGGGCGATGAAAAACAGCCAGAAATAGCGCTTGAGGAGCAAAATAATACAGCTGAGTTAGTAGAAGAAACCGACGACTTTGACTTAGATGATATTGACGACATCGACAGCTTAATCGACGAAGTTAGTGAACAAAGCGAGGAAGAGCAGCCTGAAGCAGCGCTTGAAGAGCAAAATAATACAGCTGAGTTAGTAGAGGATTTAGAAAAAGCGCAGCAAGAGTTAAATAGTGACGACGCTGAATCTGTTGACTCTTCATTAAGTGAAAATACAGAGTCAGCACTTGAGTCAGAACCAGAGCTTGCAGTAGAAGAGCAAGACGATTTTGGCGACTCAATTATAGAGGATTACTCAGATACATCGCAGACGTTACTCGATCCTGAAGATGCGCTTGAAGAATATAATGACGATAATTTAAAAAGTGTTGATGAGCTTTTAAATGAGCTACAACAAGCATCCGATGATGAAGAGTATGTAGAACCCCCTCAGTGGTCGGTTGATGATTTTAATGATGTAACAGAAGCCGAATTAGGTGACGACCCTCTAGGTATTGAAAATGATGAATCTGAATTATTAGCAGATGAGTCAGTGCCTGATGTAGCAGCGCCAAGCGAAGAGCTTGATGTAGACGAATACCCTGAGCTAGATCTGAATGACGATGCAATACTAACAGCAGATGAACAGCAAGCGTTTACTCCGCAAGAGCTGCAAGGCGATAACCTAGATGGTGATGCTAAAGGTATGGCCTCGAGTCAAGCTGAACAAGATCTTGCAAACTCGCTACTAGCCGGTGGTAATTTAGATAGTTTAAATGATGACTTTGACGATGAACTATTAATTGAAAATGATTTTTCAGAGCTCGATAGTGAACAACAAAATGAAGATGAATTATTACCAATAACCTCATCACCAGAGGTTGATACAAGTAATTCGTCTGAGCAGCAATTAAATGATGACGTTAGTGATGATTTGCTTAACGAAGTAGACGATATTCAAATTGAGCAATTAAATGAAGAGTTAGATGAGAAGTTAATTGATGAGCAAACAAATGTAGACCGTGAAGCGGCATTAATGCCAACAGAGTTACCGCATAACGGTGAAGTTGCATCGGATGATGAGCTTGATGACGAGTTTATGGCCGATTTAACTCAGACCGACTTTGATGCATTACTAAATGAATTAGCCGATGCCGATGAGCTGGATATTGCAGACAGTAGTGAGTTTGACGTTGATTTTAATAACTTACTCAGTGATGAAATAGATACTGATGAATCAGCTTTAGTGCCACAGCCAACTGTTAACAGCAATACTATTGAGCAAACTAGCAAAGATGAGTTTGTAGATATTGATGCGTTATTAGAGCAAAGTGACGACGCAGATACAGAGCACGAACCTTACGATGATGTGAATATGGACGTAGGGCTAGGTGATTTTGACTCATTACTGGCCGGCGATAACCCAACAGATGTTGATGCTGAAAGTGGCGGTTATTCTGCTAAATTAGACTTAGCCCGCGCTTATATTGAAATAGATGATTTTGACTCAGCGCTTAAGGTTATCGAAGACGTTATTAATAAAGGCCCTGAAGAAGTTCAACAAGAAGCGCTTAGCTTAAAAGCTAAACTTAAATAAAATAAAGAGCATAAATTTAAAGCCCGTAATTTTACTAATTACGGGCTTTTTTAATCGGGATAGGTTTGATTATAGCGCAGCTGCTTTTATTGCATCGCTAGATAGCATAAAATGCCCCGTTCATTAGCACAGTAGGTAAAGCAGTAATTATGCGAGTAGCACTTGGAGTTGAATACAACGGCGCACGCTATAGTGGTTGGCAACGACAATCACACGTAAACAGCGTACAACAAGAAGTAGAAACAGCGTTATCGCGTATTTGTAATCATCCGGTTGCAATTGTATGCGCAGGGCGTACCGATGCCGGTGTGCATGGTACCGGGCAAGTTGTGCACTTTGATACAGATGCACCACGCGATATGGTGGCATTTACTTTAGGCATGAATACATTGTTGCCAAAAGATATTGCTATTCGTTTTGCTCAGCCAGTGGCTGATGATTTTCATGCTCGTTTTAGTGCTACAGCACGCCGTTATCGTTATGTTATTTATAATAACCCACTTCGTGGTGCGGTATTAAACGAAGGTGTTACGCACTTTCATCACACGCTTGATGAAACTAAAATGCAAGAAGCGTGTCAGTATTTAATAGGTAAATACGACTTTACGTCGTTCCGCGCTATTCACTGCCAAGCAAATACTGCTATTAGAACAATTCAGCATTTATCGGTACAGCGCCAAGGCAGTTACGTTATTATAGATATTAAAGCCAATGCTTTTTTACATCATATGGTACGTAATATAACGGGTTGTTTAATGGATATAGGCTTACATAAACAACAACCTGTTTGGCTAAAAGAATTGCTAGATTTAAAAGAGCGAGCAAAGGCAAGTGCAACCGCTAAAGCTGCCGGTTTATACCTGGTAGATGTTGATTATCCTGAACAATTTAACATACCTAAAACGCCATTAGGACCTTTGTTTTTACCAGATATTAGTATTTAATTAGGTGGTTTTTAACTGTTTAATCTAAGCGCTGGCAACTACTAAGACCAGTTTTTGATACCGTGTTAGTGTAATTCATGTTTTAATTGAGAAAATTTGTTTGCATGATAAGCATGCAAGCTCGCGACACAGAACAGCATTAAGAGAGTTGCAAATGAGTTGGCTAGAAAAAATCTTACCTAAAACGACAAAAGCATCAGGTCGTAAAGAAATTCCAGAAGGTGTTTGGGCTAAGTGTACATCGTGTGATTCTATTTTGTATAAAGCCGAATTAGAAAAAGCATTGAATGTATGTCCTAAGTGCGATCATCATATGCGTATTAGTGGGCGTAAGCGCCTTGAGTATTTTTTAGATGAAGGTGACCGTGTAGAACTTGGTACACAGCACGAACCTAAAGATGTGCTTAAATTTAGAGACTCAAAAAAATACTCTGACCGTATTACAGCGGCGCAAAAATCAAGTGGTGAAAAAGACGCGCTTGTGGCAATGAAGGGACATTTAAAAGGTATTCCTGTAGCTGCTGTAGCATTTGAATTCTCATTTATGGGCGGTTCAATGGCATCGGTAGTAGGTGCACGTTTTGTTGACGCTGTTGATCAATGCTTAGAGCATAATATGCCACTTATTTGTTTTTCGGCTTCTGGCGGCGCACGTATGCAAGAAGCACTTATTTCATTAATGCAAATGGCTAAAACCAGTGCCGCGCTTGCTAAAATGACAGAAAAAGGCTTACCATTTATTTCAGTTATGACTGATCCAACAATGGGCGGTGTTTCTGCATCGCTTGCTATGTTGGGCGACATTAACGTAGGCGAGCCAAAAGCATTAATTGGTTTTGCAGGGCCGCGTGTTATTGAGCAGACAGTGCGTGAAACACTCCCTGAAGGTTTTCAGCGTAGTGAATTCTTGCTTGAACACGGTGCAATAGACATGATTATTGACCGTCGTGAAATGCGCGATACATTGGCACGCATTTTGGCTAAGTTTATGAACTTGCCTTCTACTGAGCAAGAGCATAGAGTAGCGTAAATTTAAGCTTTATTGATCTAACGCTATGACAAAAACAATTCCTAGCCAATCATCAAGCCTTGATGATTGGCTTTTTTATTTAGAAAGTGTTCACCCTGCAAATATTGCAATGGGGCTAGAACGCGTTGCCAGTGTTGCTAATAACATTGGGCTATTAAACACCTCAAGTAAAATTATTTTGATTGCCGGTACCAATGGTAAAGGCACCACAGCACGCTGCCTAGAGTCGTTACTTTTAGCGCAAGGCCTTAGCGTAGGTACGTATGCTTCACCACATTTAACGCACTATAACGAACGTGTACGGGTAAATGGGCAAGAGCTTAGCGATCAGTATCATGTTGATGCCTTTCATTTACTAGAACAAGGGCGCAAAGATACCGCACTCACTTATTTTGAATATGGCACCTTGGCTGCGCTGGCAATTTTTAAGCGCTGTGAGGTTGACTACGTACTCTTAGAGGTAGGTTTAGGCGGGCGTTATGACGCCACTAATATTGTTACGCCTTTTGCGAGTGTTATTACCACTATCGATTTAGATCACAAAGAATACTTAGGTGATACGCGCGAACTCGTTGCTTATGACAAAGCGGGTATTTTTCGTGAAAATACGCCGGCTATTATTGGCGATTTAAATATTCCCCATACCATGACTGATTATGGCGATGAAATAAATGCCAAGATGGTTTTATCAGGGAGTGACTTTATATTTAAAGAACACGCAGATACCTTTAGCTGGCAATACCAACAGTACAACCTTGAATTAGCTAAACCAGCAATTCCTAGTCAAAATGCAGCAACAGCGTTAACCACGCTAAGTGTGTTAAATTTACTCCCGAGTGAGTCGGTGATCAAAGCCTGTTTAGCAAACCTGGTTGTGGAAGGGCGTTTTGAGCAGTTAAGCGACCAACCCTTGGTATATACCGATGTAGCGCATAATCCTGAATCGGCTCGATATTTAGCAAGTAAATTACTAAGCTACAAAGATAAAGGCTTTAAAATTCATGCATTAGTCGCTATGCTTGCCGATAAAGATAAAGCAGGTGTGCTTAAAGAAGTAAGCCATTTAGTTGATCAATGGTCGTTAGCGAGTTTAAATGGCCCTCGTGGTGATAGCGCTAGCAACTTACAAAATGCGCTACAAAGCATACCGCATAATGATATTAAGCATAGTTATAATAGCGTAGCAGCAGCACTCGATGTAATTTTGCCAACACAACAAAACGACACAGTTTTGATTGTTTTTGGTTCATTTTTTACCGTTGCTGGCGCTATTGATTACTTTAAAAAATAGAGAGAATATCGGTGAACTCAAGTTTTATAAATCGCTTAGTCGGAACAAGTATCGTGGTAATAGCAGCAATTGTGTTTATACCTAACATACTTGATGGTGAAAAAGTGCACTATAAAGAAGGCTTTAAAGCGATTCCAGAACGCTCTGAGTTCAAAACAATCGATCTGCAGCAAGAAATTGATGAAAACGTAGCCGGGGCAGACTCGTTGCAACAAGATGAGATAGAAGACATTCAAGCAGATGATATCGCTTTTGAACAACAAGCTAACATTGCTCAAAGTGACTATACATCAGAAGCTAAAGTGGTAGAGGCGGTAATAGCACCTAAAGCTCAACCACAAGCAGCTGCGCCGGTACAATCAATCAAGCCACGCCAAAACAATGAGAACCTAACCAGCATGGCTTATGTCATTCAATTAGGTAGTTTTTCTCATGCCGCAAACGTAAAAGCGCTGCAAGCAAAGCTGCAAGCTAAAGGGTTCAAAACCTTTACTAAGCCAGTAAAAACGCCAAACGGTACATTAACTAAAGTATTTGTTGGCCCATCGCTTAATAAAAATGAGTTACAAAAGCAATTACCAGCACTTAAAGAGCTAACTAAGCTCAATGGTAAAATAACGCAATTTGAAGTAACCAAGTAACGTATTGCACCTAGCCTTGTGTGCAAGGTTAGGTGTTTTTATTAGTCGTATTACACTTCTCATATGTTGGTCAAAACTATTTTAATTAAGGTTAAAATTTACTGTTTTGGGCAACCAGTTATCTCCCGCTTAAACTTGCATATTAACGATGTTTAGGTATAGAATGCGCCCCAAATTAGCGACTAATTGGTTCTTATGATCTGGGTTGATTACGCCATTCTTGGCATTATTGCACTATCTACCGTCATCGGTTTAATACGCGGCTTTGTTAAAGAAGCTATGTCATTAGCTGTATGGGCTGGCGCTTTTATCATCTCTAGCTTGTTCTATCAATATTTAGCTTCCTTCCTAACTACCATTTCTGAACCCCTTTTAAGAAATGCAGCGGCCATAGCCATATTATTCTTTGTGACGCTATTGTTGGGCGGTTTACTAAACTACATTTTAGGTGAATTAGTACAGCGTACTGGTTTATCAGGCACCGACCGTGTTTTTGGCATAGTGTTTGGTGCTCTTCGAGGCGTGTTGGTCGTGAGCGCGTTACTCTTCTTTCTTGATGCTTTTACAGGTGCGCCTAATACGCATTGGTGGGGCAACTCTATTTTGATTCCGGAATTTGGCTTTGTTGTTGAATGGTTTTTTTCATACCTTGAAAACAACTCAAGCTTTTTAAATTCAGTAAACCGTTAATCGGCGAGGATAAATTACATGTGTGGTATCGTTGGAATAGTCGGAACATCGCCAGTTAATCAGGCGATTTATGATGGCTTAACTGTTTTGCAGCATCGCGGCCAAGACGCCGCGGGTATTATTACCATTGACAACAATACGTTTAGCTTACGCAAAGCAAATGGTTTAGTGAGAGATGTATTCCACACTCGCCATATGAAACGATTGCAGGGAACAATTGGCATAGGCCATGTTCGTTACCCAACAGCAGGCTCGTCAAGCTCATCAGAAGCGCAGCCATTTTATGTAAACTCTCCTTTTGGTATTGCATTAGCACATAATGGCAACCTAACGAATGCAGAAGAGTTAAAAGAGCAATTGTTTTCAGAAGCACGACGCCATGTAAACACCACCTCTGACTCAGAAATATTGCTTAATATTCTTGCGCATGAGTTAAGTAAATCAAACAAGCTACAGCTTGGCGCAGAAGATATTTTTACCGCTATTACCGAAGTAAATAACAAAGTGAATGGCGGCTATGCTGCTATCGCGATGATTATTGGCCACGGTGTGGTGGCGTTTCGTGACCCTAATGGTATTCGTCCATTGGTATTTGGTAAACGCGAAAGCGCAAAAGGCACCGAATACATGTTTGCTTCAGAAAGTGTTGCACTAAAACAAGATGGTTTTGAATTTATTCGTGATGTAGCACCCGGTGAAGCTATTTATGTAACCGAAAACGGTGAATTTCACTCGTTAAGCTGTGCAGATAAAGTATCTTATTCACCATGTATTTTTGAGTTTGTTTATTTTGCTCGCCCCGATTCAACCATTGACCGTATGTCTGTTTATGCAGCACGGGTAAATATGGGAACTAAATTGGGTGAAAAAATAGCACGTGAGTGGGCTGATAAAGACATTGATGTGGTTATTCCTATTCCTGAAACATCGTGTGATATTGCGCTCGAAATAGCCCGTGTTCTTGATTTACCTTACCGCCAAGGTTTTGTTAAAAACCGTTACATTGGCCGCACATTTATTATGCCAGGCCAAGAGTTACGTAAAAAATCGGTGCGTCAAAAGTTAAATGCCATAGATCGTGAGTTTAAAGGTAAAAACGTATTACTGGTTGATGACTCAATTGTGCGTGGTACTACCTCAGCGCAAATCGTTGAAATGGCTAGAGAGTCGGGTGCTAAAAATGTTTATTTTGCATCAGCTGCTCCTGAAATACGTTTTCCTAATGTGTACGGTATTGATATGCCATCTGCAGCCGAGCTGATTGCTCATGGCCGTGAAGTGGAAGATATTAATGCAAGTATTGGTTCTGACGGTTTGATTTTTCAGTCATTAAAAGATTTGATTGCAGCGGTTGGCAAAGAAAACCCTGAAATCACTAAATTTGAAACATCAGTATTCGATGGCCAATATATAACTGGCGACATTGATCAAGATTACTTAAATCGTATTGATAAAATGCGTAATGACTCTGCAAAAAGTACTCGCGAAAATGCGATGTCTTCAGGGTTAGAAATTCATAATCAAGATGAAAACGAATCAGACTAATCGTTAAAAATATTTAAATAAAAAAGGAGCTAATTAGCTCCTTTTTTTTGTGCAAAAAAGCACAAATACTTTTACTCCAACGCGGTGCAGTGCTTATGTAAACATGGGGCTCACTATTCCATTAGTCCATAGCATAGCGGTAACAGCTAAAATAATAACCAGTAAAATTAAGCCACAAGTTACTACAGAGCTTGCGTAAATAAAGCCTCGTTCTTCTGGTATATGCATTAATATTGGCACACCGGTATAAAGTAAGTACACCGAGTAAGCCAAAGCAACCATGCCTACGCACACCACAAACCATAAATGTGGTAAAAAAGCAGCTAGTGCCGACATAAATACCGGGGTTGCAGTATAAGCTGCTAGTTCGAGAGCTTGAGTGAAAGTGGGCTGAGCACCAAAGGTTACTCCCATCCAGTGGGCTAAATAAGCCAAAGCAAATATACCCGCAATTAGCGCCACATACATTGCAATTGCAATAAGTAGTGCACTGTCATGGGTTAAAAATACGGGGTTTCCTGTACCTATGCTCCATCCTAAATATACCGATGAATAGTACCCCATAACTGAGGGAAATAGCGCTATCAACACAATATGCGAGAGGCTATAAGTTAGGCTTTCATGGCGGTTATCAATTGTTTGCCATTCTTCAAGTGGGTGAGCGTAAAGCCCCCATAGGTGGTTTAGTATCATAGTGTTTACTCCATAAAAGTAACTTATTAGTTTTTTACTGTTTTATTTTTATACAGTCACTATACAGTTATGGTTCACTTGCAATACAAAGTCAAGGCAACATTGTATTAACATTTTGAAGTTGTAAATGATACCCATGTAAAAGTAGGTCGTGGTGATCTTTTAAAAAGGTTTCATGGTAAAATCGTTATTAAGTTTAAAGTTATACTGAGATATGCAAAAAGTGTCTACGCAACAATTATTAGCGCCAATTTTAAGTTTTTTAAAATGCGAAACCCCACAGCAGTGGGTTGATGAAGCGATAAAAAAAGAAAATTTATCGATTATATTAATTGACCATTTGATATGTGAATTAAAGGCAGCGCAATCAGCGATGTTTTTAATTCGTAAGTATGCGGTGGATAAAGAAAGTAGCGACGCTCTGCTTGAGTGGCTAAAACCGTTTGAAACATTAATTTATAAACGTGAAGGCAATTGGCGTGACTTAGCGGCTAAAAACAAGCTTACCAAGGCTATTATTCCTAAATCTAACTCGCCGTATGGGCAAGAGTTAATCGATAAAATGGTGATGCTAATAAAAGAAGAGTTGCATCATTTTTATCAAGTATTAGAAATTATGGACGAGTACGGTGTTGAATATAGAAGTATTACCCCATGTCGTTATGCTAAAGGTATGCTGCGCAATGTAAAAACCTTTGAGCCAGATGCTCTGGTCGATAAGCTTATAGTGGGTGCTTACATTGAGGCGCGATCGTGTGAGCGTTTTGCTAAGCTTGCTCCGCATGTAGATAAACGTTTAGGTGACTTTTATATATCGCTATTGCGCTCAGAAGCGCGACATTATCAAGATTATTTAACGCTGGCGCAAGAAATTGCCGACTTTGATATTACCGAGCGAGTGCAGTTTTTTGCAGAAAAAGAACGTGAGCTCATTGCAACGCCCGATACCGACTTTAAATTTCATAGCGGTATTCCTGCATTAAAAAACTAACCTTTTGTAGCACTCATTTTACGCCTTAAAAGGAGTGCTAATTAACTTTTGAGCCTGTGGTGTAACCACTAAATATGAGCCTTGGGTGTACCAGTCACCTAAAACCGTACGCGTTAAAGTTTCTTGGTTTACTGTGTAAGTATGCACATTAGGGCGATGAGTATGACCGTGGATCATATTAGTGACCTGGTGCTTAGCAAAAGTAGCGAGTACGGCGTCATCAATCACATCGAGTATTTCAAGGGGTTTATTGGCTTGGCTAAGTTTACTTTTTTCACGTGCATTACGGGCTATTTTTTTACGATACCATAGTGGCATAGCCAACATTAGTTTTGGCCACCACCATCCACGGCTTTTACGACGAAACTTTTGGTACTCTATATCTTGAGTACACATTTCATCGCCATGTAAAATAACCGTTGGTGTACCGTATAAATCTATTACGGTTTGCTCATCAAGTAAGGTCATACCTGCCATTGCGGCATACTTGTCGCGCATAATAAAGTCGCGATTACCATGAATAAAATAAACCGGTGTACCGCCATCACTGACTGCTTTTAAATGCTTTGCTACATTAGCGCTCAGCGTTGTAATGTAATCATCGCCAACCCATACTTCAAAAAAATCACCTAAAATGTACAGTGCATCTACATCTTGATTAAGTATGTGCGTATTTAAAAAGCTAAAAAATGCCGCGCTAATATCAGGGCGGTTTTCACTTAGGTGTAAGTCGGCAATAAAATAAGTTTTGCGAGTCATAGATGAGTCTTTTTAGATAAAATAAAAGCGGGCTTATATAAATTAAGTAAATATTTAAACTTAATTTATATTAATACCCGCTTATATACTCACATAATGTGAGTAAACGCTATTAGTTAACAGTAACGCTTTCGATAATTACATCTTCAAGTGGTACGTCTTGGTGAAAGCCGTTGCTACCAGTTGCTACGCCTTTAATTTTATTAACTATGTCCATGCCTTCAACAACTTCAGCAAATACACAGTAACCCCAGCCTTGCGACGTTTCGCTGCTGTGGTTTAAAAAATCGTTGTCGTTAACGTTAATGAAAAATTGCGCTGTAGCTGAGTGTGGATCAGGCGTACGTGCCATTGCTAAAGTACCTACTTTATTTGATAGGCCATTGTTAGCTTCATTTTTAATTGGATCATTTACTTCTTTTTGATCCATACCAGGGATAAAACCACCGCCTTGAACCATAAAACCATCGATTACACGATGAAAGATAGTGCCGTTGAAAAAGCCAGCATTTGCATACTCTAAAAAGTTTTTAACTGTGTTTGGAGCTTCTTGATCAAACATTTTAATGGTGATGTCACCAAAATTAGTGTGTAGAACAACCATGAGGTTTCCTGTATCTGGTTTAAATAGTCGCGCTATTTTATCTCAGTTAGCTAAGATTAACAAAGTAGATGTTTGCTTTGTTATAAAGCGCTAGAGCAGGGGCTTTTCAAGTGGTAACATAGCTGTTCAAGTTAATAGTCAAGGACTCAAAGTAAATGGTTAATATATACAACACACTAACGCGACAAAAAGAGCAATTTAAACCCATGGTCGAAGGCAAAATCGACATGTATGTGTGTGGTATCACCATTTATGATTACTGTCATATTGGGCATGCGCGTACCTTTGTTGGCTTCGATGTGATTGTTCGCTACCTTCGCCATATTGGTTACGATTTAAAATATGTGCGTAATATTACCGATGTTGATGACAAAATAATTAAACGCGCTAACGAAAATGGCGAGTCAATAAACGACTTAACTGTGCGCATGACGAAAGCCATGCATGAAGATTTTGATAGTTTAAACATGTTACGCCCCGATGTTGAACCAACAGTAACTGCGCACATGGATGAAATTATTGAAATGGTTGAGCGCTTAATTACCAAAGGCCATGCTTATGTTGCTGCCGATGGTGATGTATTGTTTGATGTTTCTACCTTTGAGCAGTATGGCGCATTATCGCAGCAAGATTTAACCATGCTGCAATCAGGATCGCGTGTTGAGGTTGCTCAAGATAAAGACGATCCGCTTGATTTTGTATTGTGGAAAAAAGCCAAAGCGGGTGAGCCATCATGGTCATCTCCATGGGGCGAAGGGCGTCCAGGTTGGCATATTGAATGTTCTGCTATGAGCTCAAAGCATTTGGGTGAGCATTTTGATATTCATGGTGGGGGTTCTGACTTACAGTTTCCGCATCACGAAAACGAAATTGCACAATCGTGCTGTGCAAATAATGGCAAGTATGTAAATACTTGGATCCACACGGGTATGGTGCAAGTAAATAAAGAAAAAATGTCTAAATCGTTAGATAACTTTTTTACTGTGCGTGAGGTATTAAAACAATACGACGCTGAGTCGGTTCGATACTTTTTAATATCAGGCCATTACCGCAGCCAGCTTAATTACTCGCAAGAAAACTTAGACCAAGCACGTTCATCACTTGAGCGTATTTACACGGCATTACGTGGTGTTGAGCCAGTTGAATGTGAGCTTGAGGGTAATGAGTATGTGGCTAAGTTTAGAAAAGCTATGAATGATGACTTTAATTCGCCAGAAGCATTACCGGTTGTATTTGAAGTTGCTAAAGAGCTAAACCGAGTAAAAGAAAGTGATAGCGAAAAAGCAGGACATTTAGCCTTCATTCTACGCAGCTTAGGTGAAATACTTGGTATTGCTCAACAAGCACCTGAGGCATTTTTACAAGGCGGTCAAAACGACGATGAAGTGGCTGAAATTGAGGCACTGATTGTAAAACGTAATGACGCACGTGCCAGTAAAAATTGGGCTGCAGCAGATGAAGCTCGCGATGCTTTAAATGCATTGGGTGTAATACTTGAAGATTCAGCGGGAAAAACAACGTGGCGTAAAGCATAGGGGTTATTAACCTTTGCGGATTTAGCCATAACGCGCGGATCACAAAAAAAGGGTTGCCATAGGGTAACCCTTTTTTGGTTATATCAATTGCAATAAATTGACTATGCTTTTAATAAAATTGATATTGTTGACCTCAATTATAGTTGAGGTTTTAAACTCACATTCATCAATTTAAAAATGGAAAATTAATGAATATTTTACTTGCCATGATCCCTGCTTTTTTATGGGGAACAACTTATGCGGTAACTAAATACGCAACCCCAGAGTGGCCGCCAATTTTATTAGGAGCCATACGTGCACTGCCTGCCGGTTTATTATTGTTGTTATTTAAACCTTCTTGGCCAACAGCAAAGCAATGGCCTGGTATCTTTTTAATCGGCACGATTAATATTGCGCTATTTTTTAGTTTTATTTTTGTAATGGCAATTAACCTACCTGCAGCTATTGCAGGCGTGGGTATGGTGTCAGTACCGGTAGTGGCATTATTGTATGCCTGGCTTGTTAAACGCCAACAGCCAGCGCTAGTACAAGGTTTTTGTGGCCTTGCTTTAGTGGTTTTAGCATGGTGCTTATTTGATCCACAGCATGTAGCACTTAATGTATTGGGAGTAGTGGCACTGATAGGGGCGCTATTAACTATTGTTATAGGCAGTACGCTGGTAAAAAAAGTAACCGCTAAAGTTCACTGGTGGACGGTACTTACCTGGCAGTTAATCATTGGCGGTAGCTTGTTAGCAATTGCCGCTATGGTTCAAGCTTTTTATTTTGCTCCACAGCAGTATCAATTTTTAACTGCATCAATAACTAGCACCCAATGGCTGGCGTTATTTTGGCTGGTGGTACCTAACACTGCTTTGGCTTACATCCTATATGTTTGGTTATTAGGACGAATGTCAGTAGTTGAATTTACATTTGGCACTATAGCCAACCCAATTGCCGGTATTTTATGTGCAGGAATATTAATTAACGAGCAGTATGCAAATTGGCAGTACGCGATTATGTTATTAATGATTGTGTTTTCGGTTTTGCCACAAGGCTTGGACTTAATAAAACGTAGAATGATGATACAAAAAGCCCGCAATTAAGCGGGCTCTTCATTGCTTTATTTTTGTTTATTAGCTGTGATATTTCTCACACGCTTCTAATGTATTTTCAATTAAGCTGGCAACTGTCATCGGGCCTACACCGCCTGGTACAGGAGTAATAAAGTCAGCTTTTTGTTCTGCAACGGCGTACTCAACGTCACCCACTAATTTACCGTTGTCCAAACGGTTAATACCTACATCAATAACAATCGCACCTTCTTTAACCCAGTCACCAGGAATAAATTCAGGTTTACCAACTGCAACCACTAATAAATCGGCCCGACGAACATGGGTTTCTAAGTCTTGTGTAAACTTATGGCAAACAGTGGTAGTGCAACCAGCTAACAATAGCTCTAGTGCCATAGGACGCCCTACAATATTAGATGCACCTACAACCACAGCATGCAATCCTTTATAACGCACACCCGTTGAGTCAAGTAAGGTAATAATACCTTTTGGTGTACAAGGACGAAGGGCTGGCATACGTTGGGCTAGTCGGCCTATATTGTAAGGATGAAAACCATCTACATCTTTATGCGGAGTAATACGTTCAAGAATCTTTTCTACATCAAGACCTTCAGGTAAAGGGAGTTGTACTAAAATACCGTCAATTTCTTGATCGTTGTTTAATTCATCAATTAACTCTAATAGTGTTTGCTCAGTGGTACTTGCTGGTAAATCAAAAGATTTAGAGATAAAACCAACTTCTTCACAGGCTTTACGTTTTGAGCCAACATAAACCTGGCTCGCAGGGTCGAGTCCTACAAGCACTACTGCAAGACCGGGCGCACGAAGGTTTTGTGCTACTCGCTCTGAAACGCGTTGTGCAACTGCGCTACGTACTTGTTTTGCTATTGCTTTACCATCAATGATGTTTGCCGTCATGGGTGACCTTTAATTAGGGTTAATTAGCTTGATACAGATACTTAAAATGGATATACAAAAAATAGGGGTAATGTAATAAAGAAATACTTACTTTATTAAATCCATTTTTAATATGTTTACTATTTTCGCAGAAAAGCACTAAAGCGCCAAGTTGCTTTTAGCTAATAGCGTATTTGATTATACAAAATAGTCTAAATTTCAGCCGGCTATTAGGTTATTCTGGCTATTATGAACTAAAAGTGAGCAATTGAATTGTTTTCTTAAAAAAACGTTTGACCTAACCCAGCCAAATCACTATTATGCACCCCGTTGTCAACGAGGTCACTCGCTAACAATTATAAGCATCGGCGATTAGCGCAGTTTGGTAGCGCACTTGGTTTGGGTCCAAGGGGTCGCAGGTTCAAATCCTGCATCGCCGACCACTTTCTTAAGTAATTAAGCTAAGTGGATATTATTTGGGTATTAATGCAATAGTACATTTGCACAAAGCCATTGTACTTACGTAATTAGCTTATTGGTAAACTATGAAGTTTTCGATGCGCCCATAGCTCAGCTGGATAGAGCAACGCCCTTCTAAGGCGTGGGTCGAAGGTTCGAATCCTTCTGGGTGCACCATTTGAAAACAAGTAAATACCGTGGTGATTGTAGCTCAGTTGGTAGAGCCCCGGATTGTGATTCCGGTTGTCGTGGGTTCGAGCCCCATCAGTCACCCCAATTTACAAAGAGTATCGGCGATTAGCGCAGTTTGGTAGCGCACTTGGTTTGGGTCCAAGGGGTCGCAGGTTCAAATCCTGCATCGCCGACCATTTTCTTATAAATGGTCTTAAATACAAAGTTTAAGTATTCAAAAGTTAAGTATAAAAAATATATCGGCGATTAGCGCAGTTTGGTAGCGCACTTGGTTTGGGTCCAAGGGGTCGCAGGTTCAAATCCTGCATCGCCGACCATTTTCTTTATTAACAATAATAAATGAAAATGGTTTTGATATTACACGCACTACTCACTTCAAAATCAGTATTATCGAGCACTTTGTTAAAGCAGAGATTGTTAATATTCGAAAATAAATAATAAAAACTCACTAATAAACTATTTTAGAACTTATAAACTATAACTTTATACTTTTGATTAGCTGCTAAATTAGCCTGTTTTTTATTCGCTTGATTACTAATAACACAATTGTGCTTCAAAAAATTGTTTCCTACACTCGACTATCATCAATATTACGTTATAATGCCGCGTCTATTATTTTAATATAGTGCCCGCAGGGCAGAGCAGCAATGGTATCTGGTGGTAGCGACGAATGTTTTTAAGCCACAAAGGTTTAAATTTTATCAAGACTCCTAAAGATGACTTTGTGTGTAAAGAAGGCGAACAGTCGCCAAAATTGAAGATTGAGGTAAATCATGCAAGTTTCTGTTGAGACGACCCAAGGCCTTGAGCGCCGTCTGACCATCACCGTTCCTGCAGAGAACGTTGAGAATGAAGTAAAAAAACGCTTACAACAACTGTCAAAAACGCAGCGTATTGATGGCTTCCGTGCTGGTAAAGTTCCAGCATCAGTAATTAACAAGCGTTTTGGACCAGCAGTTCGTCAAGAAGTTGCTGGCGAAGTAATGCAACGTAATTTCTATGAAGCAATTGTTTCAGAAAAAATTAACCCAGCTGGCGCACCAACATTTGCTCCAAAAGCACTTGAAGCTGGTAAAGATTTAGAGTTTTCGGCTACGTTTGAAGTTTACCCTGAAGTTGAAGTTCAAGGTTTAGACAAAATTACAGTTGAAAAACCAGCCGTAACAGTAACTGACGAAGATTTAGCTAACATGCTAGAAACACTTCGTAAGCAACACGCAGACTGGGCTGAAGTTGATACAGCTGCTGGCGAAAACGACCGTGTAACGGTTGATTTTGTAGGTACTATCGACGGTGAAGTATTTGAAGGCGGCAAAGCTGAAGACTTCCCATTAGAACTTGGCCAAGGTCGTATGATCCCAGGTTTTGAAGATAATATCGTAGGTAAAAAAGCAGGCGAAGAAGCAATTGCTGACGTAACTTTCCCTGATGATTACCATGCTGAAAACTTAAAAGGTAAAGCGGCTCAATTCACTATCACAGTGAAAAAAGTTGAAGCGCAAGAGTTACCTGAATTAAGCGAAGAATTTGCAACTAAATTCGGTGTTACCGAAGGTGGTGTTGACGCGCTTAAAGTTGAAGTTAAAAAGAACATGACACGTGAGCTAGACCAAGCGGTTAAAGCTAACGTTAAAGATCAAGCTATTAAAGGTCTTTTAGCGAACAACGAAATTGAAGTGCCTAAAGCACTAGTTGATCAAGAAGTTGACGCATTACGTCAGCAAGCTGCTCAACGTTTTGGTGGTGATGCGCAAAACATGCCTGAGCTTCCTGCTGAATTGTTCCATGAGCAAGCAGTAACACGTGTTAAAACTGGCCTTTTATTAGGTGAAGTGATTAAAGCTAACGAGATTAAAGTTGACGACGCTAAAGTTGAAGCATTAATCGCAACGGTAGCTTCTGCATACGAAGATCCAACTGAAGTAGTAGAATACTACAAAGCGAATGATCAACTTATGCAGCAAATGCGTAATGTAGCAATGGAAGAGCAAGCTGTTGAGGCTATCTTAGCTAAAGCAACTGTGACTGACGTTGAAACAGCATTTGACGACATCATGAATCCACAGCAAGGTGCTTAATAAGTCATTGACTTAAGTGCTCGCTAACGATTAAATGGCTCGTGTTACTCTGTTTATGCAGTGTGCTCGGGCCATTTTAGTTTGTGGTTCTTAATTTGCGAAAAATGATAACTATGCTTTTCTTTAATAAGGACAAGTATAAGCGCATAAGGAATTAAATAAGTATGAATATTGGTATTACAGATCCCCTAAACGCATTGGTCCCTATGGTTGTTGAACAAACACCTAAAGGCGAGCGCTCGTATGACATTTATTCGAGATTATTAAAAGAGCGTATTATCTTTTTAACGGGTCCTGTTGAAGACAACATGGCAAACCTGATTTTAGCGCAAATGTTGTTCTTAGAATCAGAAAACCCAGATAAAGATATCTTTTTATATATAAACTCACCAGGTGGTTCGGTTACTGCGGGTATGGCAATTTACGACACAATGAACTTCATTAAACCAGATGTAAGTACAATTTGTGTAGGTCAAGCTGCTAGCATGGGTGCTTTTTTACTTACCGCTGGGGCAAAGGGCAAACGTTTTTGTCTACCGAACTCGCGCGTAATGATCCACCAACCATTAGGTGGTTTCCAAGGTCAAGCATCTGACTTTGAAATACATGCCAAAGAAATCCTGTCTATTAAAGACAAGCTAAACCGCTTAATGGCTGAGCATACAGGCCAACCATTAGACGTGATTTCTAAAGACACTGATCGTGATAACTTTATGAGTGCTGATCAAGCTGTAGATTACGGCATTGTAGACTCAGTATTTAAAAATCGCGCTAGCAAGTAAGCGTTTGGCAAACAGCTAGGCTGTTTGCCACTTTGAGTTACTATGCGAAAAAATTAAATTTTGGTATAGTTAAAACGTATTGAAATAGCCATCGACCAATTTGGTGGCCAACGTATAAAATGAGGTAGCTGAATGTCTGACACTCCTACAGACGGCGACAAAAGTAGTAAATTGTTATACTGTTCTTTTTGCGGCAAAAGCCAACATGAAGTACGCAAATTAATTGCAGGCCCTTCAGTATATGTTTGTGATGAATGTGTAGAGTTGTGTAACGATATTATCAGAGAAGAAATAAAAGACATTGCGCCTAAGCACGATGCCTCTGACAAACTACCTGTACCAAAAGAAATTCGTAAACACTTAGACGACTATGTTATTGGCCAAGACCATGCTAAAAAAGTATTGTCTGTAGCGGTATACAACCATTACAAACGCCTACGTAATCAGTCGACTAAGCAAGATATTGAACTAAGTAAAAGTAATATCTTATTAATTGGTCCTACAGGTAGTGGTAAAACATTACTAGCAGAAACGTTAGCACGCTTATTAGATGTGCCGTTTACTATGGCCGATGCAACCACATTAACCGAAGCGGGTTATGTGGGTGAAGATGTTGAAAACATCATTCAAAAGCTGTTACAAAAATGCGATTACGATGTAGAAAAAGCACAACGTGGTATTGTTTACATAGATGAAATTGATAAAATTTCTCGTAAATCAGACAACCCGTCAATTACGCGTGATGTATCAGGCGAAGGCGTGCAACAAGCACTACTTAAACTGATAGAAGGCACCATAGCTTCGGTTCCACCACAAGGTGGCCGTAAGCACCCACAGCAAGAGTTTTTACAAGTAGATACGTCTAAAATCTTGTTTATTTGTGGTGGCGCATTCTCAGGTCTTGATAAAGTGATTGAGCAACGTAGCCATAAAAATACCGGTATTGGTTTTGGTGTTGATGTTAAAGAGTCTGCAGCGAGCCGCTCTTTAAGTGATACATTTAAAGACGTAGAGCCAGAGGATTTAGTTAAGTACGGCTTGATCCCTGAGTTTATCGGCCGTTTACCGGTAGTTGCTACATTAACTGAACTTGATGAAGCTGCACTAATACAAATTTTAAGTGAGCCTAAAAACGCCATTACTAAACAGTTTTCAGTATTGTTTGGTATGGAAGATGTTGAGCTTGAGTTTCGCGATGATGCCTTAGCTGCAATTGCCCACAAAGCAATGGAGCGTAAAACAGGTGCTCGTGGTTTGCGTTCAATCGTTGAAGGTGTATTACTTGATACTATGTATGAGCTACCTTCTATGGATAATGTAAGCAAAGTGGTTATAGATGAAACCGTAATTAAAGGTGAATCAGACCCAATTTTGATTTATGAAAATAATAATCAAGATAAAGCAGCATCTGAGTAGTTTTTAAGCTATTTGATTTAAAAAGGAGCCTAAGGCTCCTTTTTTTATAATTAATTTAATTGAGTACGGGAAAATCGTTGAACTTTAATTAGGTTATCCCCATATACTTGAGTAATCTTTAAAATAAATGAAGTGCAAAGAGAAATATAATGACGCTTGAGAGAACCGATCGAGTCGAAATCCCAGTATTAGCACTGCGCGATGTAGTGGTATATCCGCACATGGTGATCCCGCTTTTTGTAGGCCGTGAAAAATCAATAAAATGCCTTGAAGCGGCAATGGATAAAGACAAACAAATTTTCTTGGTTGCCCAAAAAGATGCAACCGTAGATGAGCCTGAGCAAGATGATATTTATCGTGTTGGTACTATTGCCACTGTACTTCAGTTATTAAAGTTACCAGACGGTACAGTAAAAGTTTTAGTAGAAGGTACGCAGCGCGCAAAAATTGAAGAATTTATTGATAGCGAAGAATTTTTTGTAGCTAATGCGCAGTTTATTGAATCAGAATCAATAGATGAGCATGAGCAAGATGTGTTTATTCGCAGCGCAATTAGCCAATTTGAAGGCTATGTAAAACTCAATAAAAAAATCCCACCAGAAGTACTTACTTCGGTTTCGGGGATTGACGATCCGGCGCGCCTTGCCGATACCATGGCAGCTCATATGCCATTAAAAGTGCCTGAAAAACAAAAAGTATTAGAAACCTCAAGTGTTACCGAACGCTTAGAATACTTAATGGCGCTAATGGAAGGCGAAATAGATTTACTGCAAGTTGAGAAAAAAATACGTAGCCGCGTTAAAAAGCAGATGGAAAAATCACAGCGCGAGTATTACCTCAATGAGCAAATGAAAGCTATTCAAAAAGAGCTCGGTGAACTTGATGATGTGCCAGACGAGTTTGAAGCGCTGAAAAAGCGTATTGAAGAGTCGGGCATGCCAACCGAAGCAAAAGAAAAAGCGACGGCTGAGTTAAGTAAGCTAAAAATGATGTCGCCAATGTCGGCAGAAGCCAGTGTAGTGCGCTCATACATAGATACACTAATTAGTGTACCGTGGAAAAAACGCTCAAAAGTTAAAAAAGATTTAGCTGGCGCGCAAAAAATACTTGATAGCGACCATTACGGCTTAGAAAAAGTTAAAGAACGTATTTTAGAGTACCTAGCGGTGCAACAACGTACTAACAAGCTTAAAGGGCCTATTTTGTGTCTAGTAGGGCCGCCTGGTGTGGGTAAAACCTCTTTAGGTCAATCTATTGCACGCTCTACCGGCCGTAGGTATATTCGTATGGCGCTTGGCGGTGTACGTGATGAAGCTGAAATTCGTGGCCATCGTCGTACTTACATTGGCTCAATGCCAGGTAAAATGATTCAAAATATGACAAAAGTGGGCGTTAAAAACCCATTGTTTTTACTTGATGAAATCGACAAAATGTCATCAGACATGCGTGGTGATCCCGCATCTGCATTACTTGAGGTGTTAGATCCTGAGCAAAATAGTCATTTTGCCGATCACTACCTAGAAGTTGACTACGATTTGTCGGATGTGATGTTTGTTGCTACATCAAACAGCTTTAACATTCCAGGGCCGTTACTAGATCGAATGGAAGTTATTCGTTTGTCGGGTTACACCGAAGATGAAAAACTAAATATTGCTAAACAGCACTTAATTACCAAGCAAGTTAAGCGTAATGGCTTAAAAGAGCATGAAATTGAGATAGCCGATAGTGCCATTACCGGTATTATTCGTTATTACACGCGTGAAGCGGGTGTACGTAATTTAGAGCGCGAAATATCTAAACTATGTCGTAAAGCGGTTAAAAATATTTTAATCGAAAAAGACACCACAACAGTCACTATCGATGAGCACAACCTAGAGGACTTTTTAGGGGTGCAGCGCTTTGATTACGGTAAAGCAGAAGACGGCGACCGTATTGGCCAAGTTACCGGCCTTGCATGGACTGAAGTGGGCGGCGACTTGCTAACTATTGAATGCGCTGCAGTACCAGGTAAAGGTAAGCTTAGCTATACCGGCTCATTAGGTGATGTAATGCAAGAGTCGATACAAGCAGCCATGACAGTAGTACGAAACCGAGCGGAAGAGTTTCGTATTAACAGTGATTTTTATGAAAAGCGCGATATTCATGTACACGTACCTGAAGGCGCAACGCCTAAAGATGGTCCAAGTGCAGGTGCTGCTATGGTAACTGGTTTAGTGTCGAGCTTAACGGGTAATCCGGTACGTGCCGATGTTGCAATGACAGGCGAAATTACATTGCGTGGTGAAGTACTACCAATTGGTGGCTTAAAAGAGAAATTATTAGCAGCGCATCGCGGCGGTATTAAAACGGTTATTATTCCAAAAATTAACGAACGTGACCTAAAAGAGATCCCAGACAACGTATTGGCTGGCCTCGATATTCACCCAGTTACATGGATTGATGAAGTATTAAAACTTGCTTTAGTGCACCCAGTTGATAGTTTTTCAGTCGAAACGCCGAAAAACCGATAAAAAACGCTAAAAAAGTGCTTTTAGGGGCTTTTCAAATCTAAACGGTATGATAAGTTAAGCACTGGTTTTCAAGCCTAGCCCTTATGGTTACTAGGCTTAAGAAAAATATAATCGTATGAGCATAATAGTTTGCTCTAAATTTTCAAAACAGTGATGTTAGTAAAAAACAATCGCTCTTGATAACAACAATTAAAGAGGATGATATTGTGAATAAATCTCAATTAATCGATCAAATCGCAGCTGATGCTGACATTTCTAAAGCGGCTGCAGGTCGTGCACTAGATTCATTTATCGAATCAGTTACTGGCGCACTTAAAGAAGGCGACTCAGTTGCACTTGTTGGTTTTGGTACTTTTTCAGTTCGTGACCGTGCTGCACGTTCAGGCCGTAACCCACAAACTGGCGAAACAATTCAAATTGCTGCTGCAACTATCCCTGCATTTAAAGCAGGTAAAGCACTAAAAGACGCAGTAAACTAATCACTGTTTTAAACACATTAGTTGTGGCGAGTGTAAAAATACTTAATGACCACAGAAGATGAATTAAGTAACTTTACCGCCAGTTACTTCAAGTGAAAAAGCGTATCTGGTAAGATACGCTTTTTTTACATATGACAAGGTAAAAACCTTGCTCAGAAAAGAGATAAACAAATGCTTGAGAAAATCAGAGAAGGTTCGCAAGGACCTATAGCCAAAGTAATTTTAGGCGCCGTGATTTTATCTTTTGCTTTAGCAGGAATTGGTAGTTACCTAGGTCAAACCACAGAACAACCTGTTGCTGAAGTAAATGGTATTAAAATTAGTCAAACCGAATTTAATCGTGCGTTTCAAAATGAACGAGGCCGATTAGAGCAACAGTTTGGTGAATACTTTACCCAAATTGCAGCCGATCCAAATTACATGGCGCAAATACGCCAAGGTGTAATTGACCGTTTAGTACAACAAGAACTGCAAACTCAACTAGCGGCAGAGTTAGGCCTTCGTGTAAGCGATGAAAGTGTAAGACAAACCATTTTAGAATTACCTTATTTTAAAATTGGTGAAAGCTTTAACAACGACCGTTACTTGCAAGTTATTCGTCAAATGAACTTTCAACCAGACTCATTTCGCGAGTACTTACGTAAAGACATGACACGCAGCCAGCTTGTATCTGCTGTTGCGGGAAGTGATTTTGCGCTAAAAAATGAACTTGAGAGTGCCATTGCTCTACAACAACAAACGCGCAGCATTGACTACCTAGTAGTTAATAAAGAAGCAATGCAAGACAGTGTTGTAGTGAGTGAGCAAGAAATAGCTGATTACTATGAATTAAATAGCGGCCAGTTTTTATCTCCTGAGCGTTTATCGGTTAATTACATAGAGCTAAAAGCGCAAGACATTACAGCTGCTTCAGTAACTGAAGATGACGTAAAAGCCTATTACGAACAAAGTAAAGCGCAATACGTTGAGCCTGAAAAGCGTCGTGTTTCGCATATTTTAATTGATAACAGTGAAGACGATGATGCAGCTAAAGCAAAAGCAGAGTCTTTATTAGCGCAATTAAATCAAGGTGCTGATTTTGCCGAGCTAGCAGAATCATCGTCTGATGATATTGTAAGTGGCGAAATGGGTGGCGATTTAGAGTGGATAGAACGTGATGTAATGGATCCTGTTTTTGAAGACGCAGCATTTGCGCTCGAAAATAAAGGTGACTACTCAGACGTTATAGCATCAGAATTTGGTTACCACATTATTAAACTAACCGACCTACAGGCACAGCAAGTAAAAGCCTACGATGATGTAAAAGCAGATTTACGTGCAGAACTAGAAAAAGCTGAAAAAGTAGATGCATTTTACGAAAAGCAAACAGAAATGGCCGCGCTTGCGTTTGAAATTTCAGACCGCTTAGTTGATGCAGCAGAAGCCGCGGGTGTAGAGATTAAGTCTACTCCACTTGTAGCGCTAAATGAGCTACCAGAGCCGTTAAACAGCCCTGCAGTTATTACAGCATTAACATCAGTTGATTTACTTGAAGATAAAGTAAACTCAGAGCTGATTGAGTTAGGTAATGAGCATGTTATTGTGGTGCGTGTTAATGAACATGAGCCAGCTGCCACTAAAGCACTAAGCGATGTAAGCGAGCAAATTAAAGCCAGCTTAGTTAACGAGAAAACATCAGCGCTTGCTAAAGAAAAAGCCCGTACACTCTTTGCAGAAGTACAAGCAGGCAAGAGCTTAAATGACGTTGCCGCTGAGCAAAACCTAACAGTTCGCCAAGAAGCGCAGTTAACGCGTCAGAGCTATACTGTTTCGCCAGCTATTGTGACGCAAACATTTAAAATGGCTCACCCAACTGATTCAGCAATCGTTGAGCTAGTTAATTTAAATAATGGTGATGCTGCGATTGTTGCGCTTAAATCGGTAACGAACGCTGAAGTTGCAGATAATATTGACCCACAAATTCAGCAAAACATTACCATGGCACAAGCAAACAAAAACTACATGGTGTTTATTGAGTCATTAAAAGCTCAAGCGAAAATTAACTTACCAAATGTAGCGCAAGCCGCAGAGTAAAATTCGTAATAAAATAATTAAAAGGCGCTTTTTAAAGCGCCTTTTTTGTTTGTAAAAAAGCAGCTATTAGGAAAAGTAGTTATGAGTAAGAGCAGTTATGAGTAAGAGCAGTTATTACTAAAAGAAGGTGCCAGATATCAGTAAGTGATTAACCAAACTTGGTATTTAGGTTTACAGTTGAAATATTTTTAATGCAGACACCCATTTTAAAATATTTTCAATAAAGACACCCACCCTAATATTTGTAATATCAGTGTAATTAACTATGCTCTTTTTAGTGCAATAATTAAGCAGGGTGCAACATGGCTATCGCAAGAAAGCGTCAGGTAAGTTTGGTCGATACAAAATACTATCACTGTATTTCGCGCTGTGTACGCCGTGCATTTTTATGCGGCGTAGACAACTTTACTAATCAATCGTATGAACATCGCAGAGAGTGGGTTGAAAGCAAATTACTTGCCCTCGCTAACGTATTTTGTATCGATGTGTGCGCATATGCAGTAATGAGTAATCACACCCACTTAGTACTCTATGTTGATGATAAAAAAGCCAAGCGACTAACCGATAAAGCCATTATTCAGCGGTGGCACAGGCTTTGTAAAGGCACTGTT
>NZ_JACJDO010000089.1:0-1806 GCF_014163535.1 Pseudoalteromonas sp. SR45-4 | reverse complement strand
CTAATCGGGTAGCCGGAGGTCTCTAACCTCCAGCCCCCACACCACCCATCATGCGGGTCCGCAATGGGCGGTTCATCTCCCGTAATGAATATTGATCCAAATATCTTTCAATGACACTAAACCTTGTGATGCTAAATAGTCATTACCTAGCGCAATGTTAATTCCTTTTGTTTTTGAGCTTCTACAAGGGCCTTTACTGGTGATACCACAGGCTATGGCGAGTCGCTCGCTAACACCCAATTTTATTAAACTGCGTACTTTGGTGCGAGGTTTACGCCATTGCCGCCAGTAGCACATTCTTATCCTACGACGGATCCAATGATCTAAATCCACTGTTAGTTGATAAGCGTTGGCTATTAGGTAGTAGTGTCCCCAGCCGCGTAAATACTGCGTGAGTTTATGAATTTGTAGGGTCATTGAGATCCCCCAGTTGCGGTTAGTGAGTTCTCTTACATTTGCTTTAAATTTCTTTAGCGCCTGTTCGTGGATCTGCACTTGAGCGTAACGGAAGGTAAACCCGAGAAATTTCGAGCCTGATACGGGACCGACTCGACTTTTCGATTCATTCACTTTGAGTTTTAATCGCTGAGTGATAAACGCAGTAATTTCCCGTTGGATTATGAGTCCTTCGCTTTTCGTTTTTACTAAAATGATTATGTCATCAGCGTAACGTGCAAACTTAAGGTGTTTGTAGGTTAGCTTCTTATCTAATTCATCGAGTAAAATATTGGAAAGTAAAGGGGATAATGGCCCACCTTGAGGGACTCCTTTGGTTGACTCAAACCACAGACCCGTTTCGCGCTCTGCGATCCCCGCTCGGAGGTATTTACCAAGTAGGCGCATGAGTGCTTTGTCTTTGACTTTACGACCAACACGATTCATCAGCATGTCATGGTTTACTTCATCAAAGAACTTAGACAAGTCAATATCAACTGCTGTTTTATAACCTTGTTTAACACAAGATTGAACATGATTTACTGCTTGGCTGGCTCTTTTATGAGGGCGATAACCATAACTATGTGGTGAAAATAGAGGCTCAAAGTAAGGGCTAATCACTTGAGCAATAGCTTGTTGGATCACTCTGTCGATAACAGAAGGGATCCCAAGCATTCGCTCACCGCCATCGGGTTTGGGTATCATCACGCGTTTGACTGGCAAGGGTTGATAAGTGCCGCTAAGTAATTGTTGTTTAATACCCAGCCAATGTAACTTAGCGAAGTGATTAAATTCCTCAATACTCATATTATCAATACCCGCAGCCCCTTTATTGCGCTTAACATGTTGCCATGCTGCACCAATATTGTGGTTGCTCAGTACCCTTGCCATCAGGTCACGATCTGTTTGGTTGTATTCATTCGAGGTATTATTCACAGTCGAACGCTGTTCATCACTATCACAACACGGTGATCTATGTGAATTCAAGTTCATTTGTAGTATCTCCTCTGGTTAAGATGTTCAGGCCTTCACCGTGTCCCCTCCATTACGATGGGCGTTTGGCTACTATGCCGTCTGCTGACTTCTGATAAATCACTCTAGCGATTACTCGATAAAGCGCGTCGAAACTAACGCTTGTTTACTGCTATTTCGCTCGCTGTAGGTCGCAGCAACCAAAGCGCCAAGGGTTGAACAACCAGTCCCTAACTGGTAATCTCCAAGCGTTAGCGCGGATGCGTGTTTATCAGATCTCCCCGAATAAGGTGCATCGACTTTCTCTGCACAACTGCATCATTTACGGTGGCCGTTAGATCACATGACTTCGCTATCTTGTGCTAGCTCGTCTCCAGCCTACGCCTCATATGATGTTTT
>NZ_JACJDO010000088.1:0-1942 GCF_014163535.1 Pseudoalteromonas sp. SR45-4 | reverse complement strand
ACCCTGACTAAGGGGAAGATAATCTGAATGGCAAGGGCGTCACTGGCCAACGGTGGGGTCTGAAGGAAGCCATAAGAAGTTAGAGGTACACAACTAACCGTAACCTGTTTCGGCAGTATTGGTGGGTCAGCGTGCAAAATAGCGCAACGCCCTATACTTAGTCAGACCAATACTGTGCTTGAGGGTGGGATTTCTAACAGGGAGCCAGTGCAGTAACTGGGGAAGCCTGGCATCTAAACTTAGTGTAAATAAGTGGCCTAAACTCAAGGGGAAACCCAAGGTTTAACGTCGGTGTGAGGTGGCAGATGAACCCGTAGTAGTGAGTAAGGCTAGGCCGATGAAAGCCAGTAATGGTGTGGAGGACAAAACCAAGCCGACTATCAACAGAATGTTTGATAGGGTCAATTTTAATCAAAAGTTTTAATTGATTGCGAAGGGGGGAAGTATTCTTTAAGTGTATGAAAATCAGGAGTATCGACGTATAGGCTCACATGTATTTCGACGGAAATAGGCAAGAGATGACGGCTAAGCAGGAATGTGGACGCTGAGAACTGAAGGCCGAGCATGGGAGTAATGAGCGACCACTTAGGCAGATTGCCATTCGGCTAGCACACCTAATGTCCTCATGAAGAACACCACTATACATCAATGTGAAACGACAGACATACCGTAAGCAAAGGCAATTGATGACAGTTTACTACAGCTTGTATGGGCAATTATTAGATATTAATAACCTGTACAAGGGATTCAAAAAAGTGAAAGCAGCGAAAGGAGCCGCCGGAATAGATAGGCAGTCCATAGCCGCGTTCGCCTTGAATTTAGAAGAAAACTTGAAACAACTGCAAGGTGAACTGCAAAGCAAGCAGTATCGCGCACAGCCAGTCAAACGGATAGAAATACCGAAAGATGATGGTGGTGTGAGACTGCTGGGAATTCCAACAGTTCGCGACCGCATAGTACAACAAACACTATTGAACATTCTCCAACCGCTCTTCGACATCGACTTTCACCCATCAAGTTATGGGTACAGGCCGAAACGAAGTTGTCATGACGCCATCAGCAAAGCCACGGTATTTATTCGTAAATATCACCGTGAGTGGGTGGTTGATATGGATCTGTCGAAGTGTTTTGACCTACTCGATCACGACTTGATCATAAGCAGCGTCAAACGCAAAGTGACAGACGGTAGCATCTTAAAACTGCTCAAACAGTTTTTAAAAAGCGGAGTAATGATAGGCAATAATTGGGAAGCGAGTGAGCTAGGAAGTCCACAAGGTGGTGTTATCAGTCCATTGTTGGCGAATATCTACCTAGATGCATTTGATCAAGAAATGAAAAAGCGAAATCACAGAATAGTGAGGTACGCCGACGACATATTGATCTTATGCTGCACAGAAAAAGCAGCCAAGAATGCACTCACAGTAGCGACTCAGATACTCGAAAAAGGCTTAAAGTTAACAGTCAACCAAAAGAAAACGCACATAGCGCATAGTAGTGAAGGCGTAAAATTTTTGGGAGTGGAGATAGGCAGTAATTGGACGCGTATCCAAGCCACAAAACTCAAAGGCTTTAAACAAAGAGTTAAACGATTAACAAAGCGAAATAGTGGCATGAACTTAATTGAAGTAATAAAAAGACTCAATCCAGTGGTGCGCGGCTTTGTAAATTATTTCAGTATAGCCAATTGTAAACGAGTGCTAAATTTGTTGGCAAGGTGGGTGAGACGACGATTAAGGGCAATTCAGTTAAGGTTGTGGAAAAACCCAGCGAGGTTGCATAAGCGACTAAAACAATTAGGGAAAAAGCCGCCATTTAAGTTCATCAAAATGAACTCATGGCGAAACTCTCTAAGTCCATTATCGAATGTAGCGATGCCAAACCAATGGTTTGAGGAGCAAGGTTTATATTCAATGGAAAAAGTAAGTACAGGATGGCTTGCTCA
>NZ_JACJDO010000087.1:0-2004 GCF_014163535.1 Pseudoalteromonas sp. SR45-4 | reverse complement strand
GTGGTAAACGGCCGAATATCTCGCTCAGTAATATTATTATCAATCCCTAGTTCGCCATCTTCACTATACCGCATTAATTTCGGCCATTGATTAAGCGTGTATTTTATCGCTTTGCCAATATAACTCCCCGCCGTTACTTTACCTTCGGCTTTATCAAGCCACGCTTTAAAGTGCATTAATATGGGTAAGGCTTTTTCTTGTCGTAACTGATACCGCGCTTGAGGAGATAACTGTTTGTTTTTAGCGTGGGTTTCCAGTTTATATAATTGGCTGATAAAGCTGATGGCTTTATGCGCTCGACCTTTGTTTTTCGACTCTGCTTTTAAGGCATCGTTATATTTGCGTCTAGCGTGTGCCCAGCAACCAACAGGGGTAATGCCTTCAATACCGTCATAAACACGGTAACCGTCGCACTGTAAATAGCCTTGATAACCGGCAAGAAATTCTTTTGCGCAAGCGCGACTTCGACCTGCTTGGTAATCGTAAATCACGACAGGCTCACGGCTGACCTCATTGCTGCGATAAACCCACATGTAGGAATTGCTGCTAGGGTTGTCACCTTCATCTAACACTTGTGTACGGGTTTCATCGGCACATAAACTATGCTCACTAAGCAAGTGACGTTGCATGGCTGCCACTAAGGGGCTGATTAGCAGGCCCGCTTTAATACACCAATTAGCTAATGTTCCGCGCGATAGTTCAAGGCCGCCACGGCCCAGTATGTCAACGAAACGATAAAGCGGTAAGGCATCGCAGTATTTGCCCGTAACAACCGCCGATAACGCTTCTGGACTCGCAATGCTGCCAGGAATAGGCTGCTTGGGTTTAGGCGCGGTGATTATTTTACTGGCCAATTGTTCATGCTCGCAATGTCTGCAAGCATATTTAAATTGTTTGTGCTTAATGACACTGACTTTCGCCGGAATAATCTTCACTTGCTCGCTGTCTTCACTACCACATTGATGTAGTTGTTCACCGCAACACTGACACGTTAACTCGGTTAAGGTGTGCTCAACCTCTTCTCGTTCAAAGTGCTCAGCCAGTATTTGTTTACCTTTCTTATGGTGTTTAGGCGGCTCAGTCGTTTTATGCTGCTCCGCTTCATTGAAGGTGCCCCGTGGGGCTTTTTCACTTTTTTTACCGTATTTTTGGGATTTACTTAACTTAAGCTCAGCAAGCAAGTGGTCAATCCGCGATTGCATTTCAACCTTATCTTCTTGCAGTGAAATTTTATCTTTTTCTAAGCCATCAAGCTTAGCCTGCATAAGTGCAAGCTGATTTTGTAGTTCGGTGATGAGAATAGTGTCTGGCATTTTAATAGCATGACACATGGGAAAGATCGTTCAAGTAAAAAAAACGATCTGGTTAATTTACATCACTGATAACCCTGATAAAGTTGAGTGGCGGGTTTTATTATTTACCGGTAAGCCAGATAATAACCATTGTAACTGCCGTTGTTCAATCCCCATGGCTACGTGTGCTTGAGCATGATTTGGCCATTGAAATCGTCCTTGCTCTAAGCGACGATAATAAAGCCAAAAACCATTGGTATCCCAAAACAAAATTTTTAATTTATCGCGTTGTTTATTACAAAAAACGAACCACGCTTGGCTTAAAGGATCGAGAGATAGGGTATCGCTGACAATAATACTTAACCCATTGATTGATTTTCGCATGTCGGTGAATCCCGTGACCAAGTAAACTTGGTGGGTGCAAGGTGTCACAGTACGCTCAATAATTTGGCGAGTGCTTGGTGCGCTAATGTCGACTCGAAGTCTATTTGATAGCCGTTTGGTGTGGTGAGTTTAATGATTGAAGGGTGTGTAAAGGCTTGCTCATGAATAACAAACGGGATCACCTGTTGCTTTTTAACCCTTATCGTTTCGTCAGAAAGGCGTTTACGCCAAACATAGAAAGTCGATGCGTTAATGTTGTTATCACGACAAAATTGAATGATGGCTAAACCACTCGATTTTTGCTGCTCAAAAATGCCTTGCCAGTGTT
>NZ_JACJDO010000086.1:0-2102 GCF_014163535.1 Pseudoalteromonas sp. SR45-4 | reverse complement strand
CCGAAGCAACTCCTGCGCTTTTCAGGTAAATCAAAAAAGCACATGGCGAAAGGATTACCCTTTGCGCTTAAATCTTACCTTGAACTAGTAGAATTAACCGGGCGTTGTATACGCGAAGGTAAAGCAGGCTATATCGAAAGCAGCACATTACCCCTGTTACAAAGAGTAAACATTACCCCCGAAAACTGGCTAAAACTCACCACACAATTTAGTCGCGTATTTCATGGCGCAGTAGGTCGCCCAGCGTCACACGAAGGATACTGCGAACACCTAAACAGAAAGCGGCGCACCAACGTTAGTAACTGCGAAAAGCTACTGGCTTAAAATTTTACTTCAAAAACTCTCCGTTATTCCCCCTCACTGTGAAAGCACAGTATTTCGCATGCCTAAAAATGAATAAAAAGCAGTTAAATACAACGTTATCTGAATAAGCAGAGGTGTTTTAAAAATTAAGGATGCTTTTAAGCCTAGCAATGTTTGTTTAGATAAACACCAAAGGGATTAATAATTAGAATGGGTGTCATTTAAATTTTCCAAAGAGATTAATAATTAGAGTGGGTGTCATTTTAATTTTTTGGCTTTGAGTGCTAAGTGAGAACTATTTTAAGTTGATTTAAGTTGATATAACAATGATCTGAAGTAATGCTGATATTCGCCCGTCGGGTGGCGCTTCGCTTAACCGACCTACGTTTTTAAATATATTTGAGGGCAAGACAATATTAGTAATAAAAAAGCCTAAGCGGTGTTTAAAGTACTGCTTAGGCTTTATTTTTTATGCGTGTATTACTGTAAGTGTACTAGTAGCTTTTGTGCGCTATCAAACAGCATTAAAGAGCCTAAAATAAATAATATAATGGCAGAAAGTCGACCAAATTTAATCGCAAGTGCCGGGTTATTGCTTAATATTTTTCGGGCGCTAACACCAATAAACCAATATACAAAGCCACAGCCAATTAAATGAATTACGCTTAATACTAACAGCTGCTCGGTGATCGAAAATGAAAAGCTCGGAAATACAAATTGTGGCAATAATGCTAAAAATAGCAGCATTACTTTAGGATTTAACCCGCTAATAATAAAGCCTTTTTTCATCCACTTTAATGGTGTTTCGCCTAATTCACTAGCAGCGCCATTATATACTGCGGGTACTGGCGGGTTTTTATAAAGCGAAACCGCGATCCAAACAACATACAGTGCGCCAAATAAGGTTAAAAATTTCATTAACATCACATGTGAAGCTAAAATAGCACCCAAACCTACCACTACAATCAGCGCGGCAATAAGGTGGCCTAACAAGAGCCCTGAAACTGCCGGAATAATTTTATCTCCCGCAATTCCTGCGCTTATGGTATACGCCCAATCAGCACCAGGGGTAAGTACAAACAATATTGACACCAGCCAAAAAGAAAAAATAACATTAATATCCATCAACAATAACCTAAAATAATTGGGAGCTTATTTTATTGCTTTCTTATGGGGAAAAAATACTATATTTTACCTTATTAAACGCCATTATTAGGAAACAATTGAATATGGATAGCATAGATCGGAAAATTCTTGCTGAGCTGCAAGTTGATGGCCGACTCACTCTTTCAGAACTTGCAGATCGCGTGGGGCTTAGTGTTTCGCCATGTCACCGCCGAGTTAAAGAATTAGAAAAAACCAAAGCTATTGTGGGCTACAGGACGGAGATCTCTCCAGAAAAAGTAGGGCTTAATTTTTCTGCGTTGGTTTTTATTACTATTAAAGAAGGTGATAAAGCATCGTTGGCTAAACTTGAATTAGCAGTTGAAGATATTCCACAAATAACTAATGCGCAGCGTTTGTTTGGTACACCTGATTATTTAATACATGTGGTGACTAGAGATTTAGGCGCGTTTCAAAAATTATACGATGATAAACTATCGGCGCTGCCAGGCGTGCAACGTTTAACCTCAACCATTGTGATGAAAGATATTGTTCGAGCCCGAAACCTGCATTTTTAATTATATACCCCATTAAAAAAGCCCTGCGCTAGGCGGGGCTGTTTAATATTTAAAGCTGAGCTACTAAGTGGTGTAGTTACTAAGTTACTAAGTTACTAAGTTACTAAGTTACTAAGT
>NZ_JACJDO010000085.1:0-2114 GCF_014163535.1 Pseudoalteromonas sp. SR45-4 | reverse complement strand
CTTTTTTGTTTGCCCAGCGAAGCTGGCAAACCCGATAGGCTGAAAGATGCCTTATCACCCCGACTAAGGGGAAGATAATCCGAATGGCAAGGGCGTCACTGGCTAACGGTGAGGTCTGAAGGAAGCCATAGGAAGTTAGAGGCACACAACTAACCGTAACCTGTTTCGGCGGTATTGGTGGGTAAGCGTCCAAAATAGCGCGAAGCCCTATACTTAGTCAGATCAATACTGTGTTTGAGGGTGAGATTTCTAACAGGGAGCTAGTGCAGTAACTGGGGAAGCCTGGCATCTAAACTTAATGAGAGTAAGTGGCCTAAATACAAGGTGAAAGCCAAGATTTAGTGTCGGTGTGAGGTGGCAGATGACCCCGTAGTAGTGAGTAAGGCTAGGCCGATGAAAGCCAGTAATGGTGTGGAGGGGAAAACCAAGCCGACCATCAACATTATGTTTGATGGGGTCAATTTTAGCCAAAAGCTTTAATTGATTGCGAAGGGGGGAAGTATTCTTTAAGCGTATGAAAGACGAAGACTTTTGTTTATCGGCTCACAAGTATTTCGACGGAAATAGCCAAGACATGACGGCCAAGCAGGAATGTAGACGCTGAGAATTGAAGGGCGAGCAATGGAGTAATGGCTGACCACTTAGGCAGATTGCCAAAAAAAAAGGCTAGCACACCTAATGTCATCATGAAGATTCAGCGATAAGTAGAATGACACGAGCAGACATACCGCAAGCAAAGGCAGAAAATGACAGTTTACTACAGCTTGTACGGACAATTATTAGACATTAATAACCTGTACAAGGGATTTAAAAAAGTGAAAGCAGCTAAAGGAGCGGCCGGAATAGATAGGCAGTCCGTAGGCGCATTTGCCCTGAATTTAGAAGCAAACTTAAAACAACTGCAACTTGAGCTGCAAACCAAGCAATATAGGGCACAACCTGTCAAACGGGTGGAAATACCCAAAGATGATGGCGGTGTCAGAATGCTAGGTATTCCCGCAGTTCGAGACCGAATAGTGCAACAAACACTATTGAACATACTCCAACCGATATTCGACATCGACTTTCACCCATCGAGTTATGGGTACAGGCCGAAACGAAGCTGTCATGACGCTATCAGTAAAGCGAGTGTATTTATCCGTAAATACCATCGCGACTGGGTCGTAGACATGGATTTGTCGAAGTGTTTTGACCTGCTTGATCATGCTTTGATAATTAGCAGTGTTAGACGCAAAGTGACGGACAGTAGTATTTTAAAGCTGATTAATCAGTTCTTAAAAAGCGGGGTAATGATAGGCGAACACTGGGAGGCTAGTACGATAGGAAGCCCACAAGGTGGCGTAATTAGCCCGTTATTGGCGAATATCTACCTAGATGCTTTCGATCAAGAAATGAAAAAGCGTAATCACCGAATAGTGAGGTATGCAGATGATATCTTGATTTTGTGCAGCACAGAAAAAGCAGCGCAAGAAGCACTTAAGGCATCCACCCAAATACTAGAGCGAGACTTGAAATTAACCGTGAACCAAAAGAAAACCCATATTGCTCATAGCAGCAAAGGTGTGAAGTTTTTGGGAGTAGAGATAGGTAGCCAGTGGACACGGATACAAGCATCAAAACTCATCGTGTTTAAACAAAAAGTGAAGCAATTAACAAAACGTAACGGCGGCATAAATTTAGCAGAAGTAATAAAGCGGCTAAATCCAGTTGTGCGCGGTTTTGTAAATTATTTTAGTATAGCCAATTGTAAGCGAGAACTAAAAGCCTTGGCAGGTTGGATCAGACGAAGACTAAGGGCAATACAGCTGAGGTTGTGGAAGAAGCCATCAAGGCTACATCGACGACTAAAGCAGTTAGGGAAAAAGCCACCGTTTAAGTTCATAAAGATGAACTCGTGGCGTAACTCACTAAGCCCTTTATCTTGTGTATCGATGCCAAACCAATGGTTTGAGGAGCTTGGTTTATATCCAATAGAAAAAGTGAATACGGGATGGCTTGCTTTATCAGCGTTTAGGAAATAAGTTGATAAAATGTGAAGGGTACAGGAGCCGTATACGAGGTCCGTACGTACGGTTCTGTGAGAGGGATGAGGCATAAGCCTCACCCTACTCGAT
>NZ_JACJDO010000084.1:0-2355 GCF_014163535.1 Pseudoalteromonas sp. SR45-4 | reverse complement strand
GTGAGCGTCTAGCGAACTACACCTATGTTTTAAAATTCCAGGGTAACAAGCTGTCGATATCGGGCTCAGGCTGGCACAGTTCATCAAGGCAAGCACAGATGTAATTAAATGGGATTAGACCATTTATCTTGGCGGTTTCCACAATGCTGTAAAGGGTGGCACTAGCATGGGCACCGTTAGCCGTTTGGCTAAATAACCAATTCTTTCGGCCTATCACAAACGGTTTTACCGCGCGTTCTGCTCTATTATTATCGATGCTAAGTCGGCCATCATCAACATAGCGTATGAGCTTGTGCCATTGATTTGCCAGGTAATTAGCTGCCTCTATCAGTTTGCTGTTCCCCACTAAATTTGGCTGATCCTGCTCAAGCCATATTTTTAGCTTGCTAAGAATAGGCAGGCTAACCTCTTGTCTTGCCGTATATTTGTCATCCACACTTTTATCTTTGATGCGTGACTCAACGCCGTACAGTTTTTGGATAAGGCTCAATACCACATCCACTTTGCCGGTTTTGTTTTTACCTTGTAGCTTTTTCGCGTCGATAAATTTACGACGAGCATGCGCCCAGCAGCCGATTAAGGTTGCCTCTGTTCTGGCATAGGCTTGATAGCCATCCACGTGCAAGTACCCTTGATATCCATCAAGATAATTGACCACGCAGGCGGCCGCGCGACTATTGTGGAAGTCGTAAAGTACGATATTAGGGATAGGATTATTCGGGTCTGGTGAATCTCGACCCGAGCAATACACCCACATGTAACTGTTTACTTTGTCCGATTTCACCACCTTTAATGGCGTTTCATCGGCAAACAGCGTGGGTTGCCTTAACAGCTCGGCTTTAAGCCGTTCAACTAATGGCGCGAAGAGTGTGGCTGATTTGTCTATCCAGCTGCTCATGGTCTGTCGACTGAGTTCAATACCGTATTGCTTAAACATCGCTTCCTGGCGATACAGCGGTAACCCGTATTGGTATTTACTGGTGATAAGCTGACTGAGCAAACTGCTGGTTGCAATGCCTTTGTTGATGGGCATGGCAGGCATTGAGGCTTGTTTAATCTGTGTCTGAGTTGAGGATTTATCACAGTGACGGCAGGCGTATTTAGGCCTAATATGCTCAATCACTTTGATTTTAGCGGGTATGAACTCAAGCTTTTCTGACTTATCTTCACCCATTCTATGTAGCTCACCGCCACAGCAATCACAGGTTTTGTCGATGATGTCGTGAATAACTTGCTCACGAGGTAAGTCTTTTGGCAGTGGCTTACGCACCGGCTTTTTACGGGTATAGCTAATGGATTGTTGCTCTGCCTCAACTTCCTCAACAATTTCTTCCACTTCATTGAATAACTCGCCTTGCCCGGCAAAGCCTTCAGCACTTTTGCCGAATTGTTTTTGTTGGGCCAAGCTCCAGCGCTCTTCCAATGCCGCAATCTGGGCATCCTTCTGCGCTAACAGTTTTTCAAGTTCAGCAATGCGCTGTTTAAGGGCGAGTTCATTTTTCATGACGCCTATTTTAAGGCATCATCAAAGGCTTTGCAGTGCTAACTGAACTCACTTTGATGATCATCAATCGATCGCAAATATTAAAGCATTTGCTTACCTGCGACATCAATTTTACTGTGTCCAATCACATCATAACCCGATAATAACCAGTGTAATTGCTGCTCGCTTAAGGTCATGGTGGGTGACATGAGTTTGGGCCATTTGAACTTATGCTTATCTAATCGCTTATACCACAGTGCAAAACCGGTGTTATCCCAGTAAAGCAGTTTGAGTTTGTCACGGCCTTTATTACAAAACACAAATAGCGCACCACTGAGCACGGGTAGTTCAAGCTCTGCTTCCACCAACGCCGCCAGACCATTAATTGATTTTCGAAAATCAACGGCATCGGCACATAAATAGACGGTGGGTACATCAACGAACATCCTCATACCGTTAGCCCTTTAATAATGGCAACGATATCGGCCGTCGCTAAATCGATAGGAAACGTGAGTTGGCCGGTTAGCGTATCAAACTGCAGCGTATTTTGACGAGTTTGCGCGCAGACTTCAGTAGTTTGTTTTACCTGGACAAAACGTGATGATGTAAGGCACTGCGTGTGCACTGGCAAGGTGGAATTAGGCTGGTCTTTTGCCAGTAAAGCACGTTGTTTATAATAAGTCGTAATAGCGACATTATGGTGTTGGCAGAATTCAATATTAGTACCACTAAACGTACTGCGTTTCAGCAAAAGCTGCTGCCACTGTGCGCTTGTTCTGTAAGTTTTCATCACCTGCTCCGAATTTATCATTGAGCAGGTATTTTTAGATAATCAGAACATCGATGCTAGGTGTGGTTCGCTAGACGCTTAC
>NZ_JACJDO010000083.1:0-2730 GCF_014163535.1 Pseudoalteromonas sp. SR45-4 | reverse complement strand
TCAAAAATGCCTTGCCAGTGTTTTATTTTTTGCTGTTTATTCATAATTACCTCAGGTTAATATGCTGAGTAAATTATGCATAGGTAGCATTAATATTGGTATGTGGGTTTAATTGCGCGCTTACGTTTATTCATATAGTCAAGCAAACGAGCAACGCGTATATCCTACATTTAAATTTATTTAAAATCTTGAAATACCCTCGGTTATTTGTTGGAATGTGGATAGATGAGCTTGAAGTCAGCAAAAATATGCGTGATGAGCGCACTATTAAATTGTTAGGCGTTGCTGAACAAGGAGAGATATTCAATGGCTTTTGCCCTCGCACCAGATCAAGAAAATGCTTACCCATCACTCATTACGGCATTGTGCGCGCGCGATGCGTATACTAGAGGCCATTGTGACCGCGTCTGTGCGCTTGCGTTGGAAGTGGGGCGTGCGGCCGATTTGAGTGCCCCCTCATTAGATGACTTGCGTATTGCCAGTCAATTACACGACGTGGGTAAGATTGGAGTTCGTGATACTGTTCTCTCGAAGCCTGGAAAGCTCACACCTGATGAAAGGGAAGAGATAAAGGCTCACTCGGTTATCGGTGAGAGAATAATTAGTGAGACATTCCTGACAAACAGAGACGAGGTCGCGTCTATTGTCAGACATCATCATGAAGCATTTGATGGAAGCGGATACCCAGACGGACTGGCTGGTGCCGATATTCCCCTGAGTAGTCGAATACTTTCGATCATTGATGCGTATGATGCACTGACGACTAGCAGGCCATACCGCATGGCTAAATCGCACCTTGAAACTATGAATATCTTGAAGCATGAAGTGGACACGAAGTTTGATCCAAATATTTTTTTGTTGTTTACAAAAGTCATAAAGGCCAGTTCGGCACGTGCCTCGTAAACGCTCGTTCCTAGAATACGGTGAACGCTGCCTAAAAAGTCTCTGCAGATGACATTTGATCCGCCACCCACTTTTTTGCTAACGCAAAAGCAGGCGTTGTCTCAAATGCACCTGAGCTCAGGCGTTGCTAATGTCTGCAAATGGCACAGAGCCGACCTTCGGCTCTAACTCGTTTTTGTCCAAAGGCGGGTTATAAATATAACTCGCCTTTGCCCCAAGACGAGTTAGGAAAGAAACTCACCCTTCTGTGAAGGTGGTAGTTGTTGTTTTTGCTGACGGCGATACTAGGGCCTAATGATCTTTCAAGGTTAAATTTGCAGCAGTCTGTTTGGTATTTAGGCAAGGCAGAGCCTATGTGGTGTGGTTATTCCCCATAAATAGGTGATAACGCAGCATCAATGCCAAACAGGCGCTGCCCTTTGGGTTCTGCCTAGGGGCGATTTACTCTTTGTTGCCTACATGGATGTAGGTAAGGAGCGTGAGCAGGACGCGGAAGCTTTGCTCGGTTTTGACTTAGTCCACTAGGTTACAAACCTCGCGCCGCGATTAAACCGCCCCTAGTTTGAACAAATTTTAATCCGCAAAGATCAACAGGCCCTAAGTTCGTTTAGAGTTTTTTCAAGTGATAGTTGACAATACGTTGCCTTCCTATCAAAATGATAGGTATCAGATTGATAGGTGGTTCATGGTTGAAAATAATCCACAAGGTGTTAAAGAATTCCCACTTACAGAGGGAACAGCCAGAAAAATAATGAATGATCTGGCAGAGAATTATACCCACAGGATTCGATGGAGCAAGCATGTTAAACAACGCATGCATGAACGAGGGGTTACTACAGCACAAATAATTACTCTACTTAAGAGTAAACATTCGGTGTTTAGAGAGGGTCCATACCCTGAGGCCTCCGGAGATTGGAAATTTAACTTGAAAGGTTTAGCAGCGGGCAAAGTTATTGAGTTGACTGTTGCACTTAAGAATCATCATGACAGTCCTATGTCAGTTTTAGTAACTGTATGGATAGATTAAGAGGTTGATATGTACCATTATACTGAAAGCGGTTTATTAAACGTGTATCTAAAAAATGGTGTTACCGTTGAAGAAATCGATGGTGAAGAATATACAAGTATTGATGATATGAACGGACTTCATAGCGCAATAGCGCAGGTTGTTGTCGACAGCAACAGGCCTCTTGCGTATGAGGAATTTAAATTTTTACGTATTGAAATGAATGTTTCTCAAAAAATGCTTGCGACACGTTTTGGTGTGGATGAACAGACAATTGCACGTTATGAGAAAGGTCAAACAAAAATTCCACGTACTACAGATGCGGCTTTAAGAGCTTTGTATATGGAAAGCCAAGAGCAAAATAATCCCGTAAGTTATTTTCTTGATTTACTGTCGGATACTGAAGCTGAGGAAGCTGCAAAAGTAATTCGCCTAGAAGAAATCGAAAACCATTGGGAAGAAGTAGAAAGCTAAGCCTTAAACCACTTAGCCAAAAAGCCGACATTAAGTCGGTTTTTTGGCCTTTATTCATCTTAAAGCAATGCTAGATAATTTGTGGTTTGTATTTCGTACTAATTTATAGCTAATAAACTAAAGGGGAAATCATTATGCCCGCATTAAAAAGTAATGTGCTCGCTCAGAGTCCAAGTAATCTGCTGATGGAAGAGGGGTATTGAGAAGCTAGCCAGCGGTATATTTATCGAATCCTTCCGAGAAAACCCATTGATCGACGCGAAGCGGCGTCGATGGGATGAATCGGAATAACTAGCCCTGATTTTTGAATGTATTTTCGAATTGTATCAGCAGAAGCATTTCCAACT
>NZ_JACJDO010000082.1:0-3153 GCF_014163535.1 Pseudoalteromonas sp. SR45-4 | reverse complement strand
TGACAGGCGTTAATAAAGTAGGTAAATCATCGAGCTGATTTAAGTTAAATGCATCCCAATTTACATTCATTGATTGAAACTGCGGCGTACTTACTTTTATATTTGGCGTATCGGGCTTTACAATAAGGCGTCGTATAGGCTGTCGATGGGGACACCGCCTTTAATGGTTACATGTACTATTTGATTTGGCGGCGGCGGCGGTACGTGTATACAGGCGCCAAAATAAGGAACCAGTAAAAATTCGGTAATTACTTCACTGTCGCCTTCAAGTGGTACTACAAAGCCCGGTAGGCTTACCGATTTACCATCAAGTGCTTTTACTACAGGTGCGTTTAGATCTGGTTGAACCCAGTTTTGTTCACTGCCTTCGTGGTTAGCTTGCGCTTGGGTGTTTATTTGCATATGACCTTGTGGAATTAGGTCTTCCCAAAAAATTTCTTTGGGTGGATTTGCACTACTAACAAAGCTGGTTAGCATTAAGCTTACCAAGGCGATGTATTGAAAAGTTGCTTTTAAAAACGTCATGATTGTCCTAGTTATATTTTTATACTCATGCCATCGCTGAGTGAGTAAAAGTAAGCGCGAGTAGCGGGAATTAAACCAATAATAAATCCTGCAATCATAATAACGCCTATAAGTGTGAGTTCATAGTAAGAGAGCATGGCAATACTAATGCTAATACCAGCGTGACTTTGTAAGTAACCTGCGCCAAAAAACATCAGCGCATAAAATAATACACACCCAACTATGCAGCCGAGTAAAGTGGTAAGCAGTGACTCTATGCTAATGAGAGTAAATAGCTGCCATGGCCGAGCGCCTACTGAGCGTAATATGGCAAGCTCTCTGCGGCGCTGATTAAGATTAGCTAGGAGCGTGGTTAACATGCCAAGCAAGCTAATAATGACTACCACAACAGAAAATAGCAGCAGTATTTTTTCAACAATAGCGAGCATTTCCCATAACTCTTTTAGTGTTACTGTGGGCATAATACCCAGCAGTGCTTCTTTTTTATATTGGTTTATATTGCGCCTAATTTGCAGCGTGTAAAGTGGTGAGTTAAAGCCCATTAAAAACGCAGTAATTTGTTTTGGGTGGCCAACTAAGTTGCTATGTTCCTCGTGCTCATGTTCGTCATGCTCTGCACTATGGCCACCATGGATTAAATCGATAGCGGCCAGCGGTATATGCAGCGTTTTATCTACAGGGGTGCCGGTGGCATTTAAAATACCGACCACTTTAAACGGGTTGTCATCATGATGATGAAAGCTGGTGCTGCCCATACCATGAGATATAACAATGCTGTCGCCCAGTTTATAGTTTAATTTACTCGCTACCTCACTCCCCAGTACGACTTGGTTAATCGTGTTAAATGCGTGGCCTTGCTTAAAGCTCAGTGGCTGCTTTTTGCCAAACCGATAATAATTAAAGTAATCAAGGGTGGTGCCTAATACTGCTTGGCCTTTGTGGCTGTCGCCAAGGCTTATTGGAATGCTCCACTTTACGCCGCGTTGTCCGGTTATGTATTCATAACTTTGCCAACTCACACCATTGTTAGTGTGGCCTATTCTAAATACGGACGAGAGCAGCAATTGAATATCGCCAGTGCGCGCACCGACAATTAAATCGGTGCCCGAAATAGTATTACTAAAACTGCTTTTTGCGTCTATGCGTACCCGTTCAATGCTTAGCAGTAACATGACGCTAATGGCGATGGTAAGTAAGGTTAACAGCACGCTACTACGACGGTTTAATAGGCTTTTATAGGCGAGTTTAATTAAGATCATGATGCTGCCTGCAAATTAACTAAATCGATGCTGCGATTAAAAAGTGGTTGCAAACTTTCGTCGTGGCTAACAAATACTAAAGTACTGTTGGCGTGCTTAGCTTGCTCAAACAGCAGTTTTATAAAGCTTTGACGGTTGTTGGTGTCGAGCGCCGATGTGGGCTCGTCGGCAATAATTAACTCTGGGCTGCCTATAAATGCGCGTGCTGCAGCAACACGCTGTTGTTGCCCAATACTTAAAGTGGCAACATTTTGATTATGAAAGTGCGGCTCTAACCCCAGTGCATTGAGTAATCTGGCTGCTTCACTCTCTAAATTATCGGCTTGGCTGAGCACGTGTTGCTGACGCTTTTTCGAAAATTGGCACCCTAAACACACGTTTTCTAATGGGGTTAAATAAGGTAGTAAATTAAAGTTTTGGAAAATATAGCCAATATGATCCGCTCTAAATACATCGCGCTGTGCGTTGGTGAGCGCACTTAGGTTTTGGTTTAAAACACAAAGTTGGCCGCTAGTGGTAACATTAATGCCTGCCAGTAACGCCAGTAAGGTAGATTTACCACTGCCGCTTGGACCATGTAAAAAAACATGTTCCCCAGCATTAATCGTAAGCTGCTTAATAGCGAGAGTCGGGGTGACTGCGCTTTTTTGCCATTTGAAAGAGACATTCTCAAGGTTGATCATAACGGCTTACCAACTCCAATAGTTAAGTCTTTTGCGCATTTTAAATTGTCTAAGAAGATTAAGCGGTTTAGCTTTGAGCTTTTCATCACTATGCAACAGTTCATTGGTTGCGCAAAGTACTCGTTGGCTTGACTTACCATCTGTGTATGGGTGTAACTCTTGGCAAAAAGCTTCAATATTATCTACAAGTTCTTTTGGGTAAGTTAGTGCGTAGTCTATTGCGGCTTCAACGTTATTTTTATCCGTAATATCAAGTAAGTGTTTTTCAGGTGCTTTATTGCAAAACGTTACAACCGGTTTTCGTTGTACCAAAAACATCAGTAATATGGATGAAGTGTCGCACAGCATTACATCAGCAGATTGTAATAAAGGAATAACATTGTCTGTTTCAACAAAGGTTAGATTGTCATTACTTAACGCTTTGTATTTATCAACCCACTCTTGTGCCATTTTAGGATGAAACTGAACTAAGAGTCGCCATTTACCGCTTTCACTAAAGTGTTTTATTTGTTCATAAAGTTTAGGTGCAAGAGATAAGCGTTTTGAGAATGTAGAGCAGATCGTAAGCGCGCATTTAAGCAGTGCGCTTAGCTATAATCGAAGTCTAGCTGCACATTCCACGGCATTAGGTCGGTAAAATCATCATCACCCTCATCTCGATTCGGCAACGCTTTAAATAAATGCAC
>NZ_JACJDO010000081.1:0-3338 GCF_014163535.1 Pseudoalteromonas sp. SR45-4 | reverse complement strand
TGCATTTATTTAAAACGTTGCCGAATCGAGATGTGGGTGATGATGATTTTACCGACCTAATGCCGTGGAATGTGCAGCTAGACTTCGATTATAGCTAAGCGCACTGCTTAAATGCGCGCTTACGATTATTCTAGTGCGGTATAATGGTTCAGACTCATGACAAATTATACTAACTTTTACAGACAGGAACTCTGATGTTTTTAGACCTACTTTTTACTTTTTTCATTTCATTCGCAATTTTATTTCTAATGCGTAAAGTTGCGCGTAAAGTAGGCCTCGTCGATAAGCCGTCTGGTCGTAAACTACATTCAGGAAATATTCCATTGGTGGGTGGTATTGCTATATGTATTACTATTGTAAATTATATTTACTCGCATCCAGATATGATTAATCATGCTAATTTATATATGCTTTGTATATGTGGGCTTACTGCTGTTGGAGCATTGGACGATCGCTTTGATTTAAGTGTTAAAATACGTATGTTAGTACAAGCACTAATATCAGTAGCTATGATTTATTTTGCTAACGCAGAAATGCATAGCTTAGGAAATCTGTTAGGCTTTGCTGTTATTGAGCTAGGTATGTTTGGTGGATTAGTCACGGTGTTTGCTGTAATAGGCTGTATTAATGCCTTTAATATGGTTGATGGTATTGATGGCTTATTAGGTGGCCTATCTATAGTCACATTTGGCAGTGTAGGTATATTGTTATCGCTTTCGGGCGAGCAAAGCTTAAGTTACTTATGTTTATTATTAGTTGTTTGTATGATCCCTTATATTTTAATGAACTTAGGTTTAGTCGGCCATAAACGAAAAGTATTTATGGGCGACGCAGGTAGTATGATGATAGGCTTTACTGTTATTTGGTTGCTAATAGGTGCAAGTCAGGCAGAAGGTAACCCAATGATTCGCCCTGTAACAGCTTTATGGCTTATTGCAGTGCCACTAATGGACATGGTTTCAATAATGATACGCAGAGTTAAACAAGGTAAATCACCTTTTAAACCTGACCGTGATCATTTACATCATATTTGTCAGCGTCTAGGTTTATCGTCATTACAAACCTTAGCCTTAATATGTTTTATTGCCTCAGTGTTTGCAGTCATTGGCATATTAGGCGAGATATTTTTATTACCAGAATACATCATGTTTTATGGTTTTATAGTAGTTTTTGTTGGCTACTTAATAATTTTAGTTAATCACTGTAAAGTTATTAACTTTTTTAGATGTAAACTAGGTTTACCAGAGAAAAATTATTCATAAAACCTAAAATATATGTTTTTCATAAATTAGATTTAGATATAGCACCGAGTTCAATTTGAGCTTGGTGCTTTTTAGTTTCATATGCACTGTTTATTTAAAGCACTGCTTAATAGCTTAAATATATTCAGCTTAGATATATTTCTTAGCTGGTAATTTATAAAAATATTAAAACGATTAATTAAATTAAAGGACTATCTGTGAAAGCTGTTATCCCTGTTGCCGGTTTGGGCACGCGTATGTTACCTATGACCAAAGCCATTCCTAAAGAAATGCTACCCTTGGTTGATAAACCCCTTATTCAATATATAGTAAATGAGTGTGTTGCTGCGGGCATTAAAGAAATTGTATTAGTAACGCATAGCTCTAAAAATGCGATTGAAAACCATTTTGATACCAGCTTTGAACTAGAAGCTACATTAGAGAAACGCGTTAAGCGTGTTTTACTTGATGAAGTACGCTCTATTTGTCCTCCTGATGTAACCATTATGCATGTACGCCAAGGTGAAGCTAAAGGCTTAGGTCATGCTGTATTGTGCGCAAAGCCTATTATTGGTGATGACGATTTTGTAGTGGTATTACCTGATGTAATTCTCGATGCCTATACTGCAAATCAAAAAACTGAAAATTTAGCAGCAATGATTGACCGCTTTAACCAAACGCAAGCCAGCCAAATTATGCTAGAGCCCGTAGCACTTGAAGACGTGAGCAAGTACGGTATTGCGGATATTAGTGGTGTGCAGTTAAATCCAGGTGAAAGCGCAGCAATTAAAACTATGGTTGAAAAACCAGCTGTTGATATTGCACCATCAAACTTAGCAGTCGTTGGCCGTTATGTATTAAGTAAAAACATTTGGCCTTTACTTGCTAAAACATCAGTTGGCGCTGGTGGGGAAATACAGCTAACTGATGCGATTGATGCGTTAATGGAAAGCGAAACCGCGGAAGCATTTCATATGAGTGGTCGCTCACATGACTGTGGCGATAAACTCGGTTACTTAAAAGCCATTGTTGAATACAGCTTACGCCATGAAACGTTAGGTGAAGAATTTACAAAACATTTAAAAGCGCTAGTAAATTAGTTTTTACATAGCCCATATTATTTTATTTTTAAGTAAAATAATCAGCGTATTCAGCGAGCCATTTTACTGTAAATATCATACCAGTTAGCTTTACAGCCGACTGATATGATATTTAATTTATTGCCAAAACTTAACCTGCAAGGGTAAATAGCCGTTTACCATCGGTAGTTGTTACTACGTTGGAACAACAAAACTCTCAGATTCATCGTTATCTAAATCAATAAACGCAATAGGCTGGTCACTTTGTATTGTGTTGGCGTAATTTTTAATAAACGGCACAACATATAACTGATTAAACCTATCGTCACACATAAACTCAGTAGGGTTTGTGCTTGTTAACTTATACTCATCTGTCATACTGTGCTGTAGTAATAGCGGATTTTTTTCAGGCTTTTTAAGCCCACATTCTAATTGGCCTAATGCGCTACCCCCCCAGTTGCCGCTAAACGGTATAGGTGCTGAAACAAGCTCAATGTTCACATCGTTAGCAATAATGTTATGCCTGCGACAATAGTCTAGTTGACGATTTATTACAGACTGCATTAATTCATTTACTGTATACGTTTGCGTGTCGGCCCAATCAAAACGACGTATCCCAAACTTATAAATAACCTCTCTCGTATTCGCTGTTGTAACAACGCCGCTCCATACATAAAAAATAATGTGCGTATGCGTAAAAGGGCCATATGTATCCTCGCTTTTTCGCTGTTTTTCACCTAACGGCAGTAACAGCGTAGGCTGGTCGACACCAGGGTAATTTGAAAAATTCCTTACATAGTCAGTTTCCCCATTTGTGTATGTAATGCCTGTATGGATACGTTGCTTGCCTGTACTTTCTTTTTCGCCGCGTTCTACCTGCACCGCCTTTATAGGTAAGCGCGCAATTAAACCCACATACCAATATTAATGCTACCTATGCATAATTTACTCAGCATATTAACCTGAGGTAATTATGAATAAACAGCAAAAAATAAAACACTGGCAAGGCATTTTTGAG
>NZ_JACJDO010000080.1:0-3339 GCF_014163535.1 Pseudoalteromonas sp. SR45-4 | reverse complement strand
ACAAAATTGAATGATGGCTAAACCACTCGATTTTTGCTGCTCAAAAATGCCTTGCCAGTGTTTTATTTTTTGCTGTTTATTCATAATTACCTCAGGTTAATATGCTGAGTAAATTATGCATAGGTGCCATTAACATTGGTATGTGGGGCTAATTACGCGCTTACGGTTATATTGATAGCCATAAATAAAAGTTACCACTATTCTTGGCTATCAATTTAAAAAATACAGAGAGCACAAGGGTTATATCTACAACTTTTTGCTATAATTTCCCACTTCCCTTATAAACTTGATAGCTGTAAAGCTATTGTCATCATAACTTGATCCAAGCTTTAGCTTTTTTCCGTTACTTAACTCAATATATCTACTAGTTGAAGAAAAATGATCATGCCTCTCACAAATATCTGCTTTTGCTACCCTTTTGCATACATCTTCATACGCCATAAAACTTCTTACGCCATAAGTGGTTTTATCTTTGTCACTGTCTGTGTACTTACCAATAAAAGCCCTTGCCGGAGATACGCCTGGCTGTCCTGAGCTATGCGCTGAATGACCTAAACCAATCAAATGAAATAACTCATGCATAGCGTAGTATTCGTTCGCATAAGTGTTAAAACCCCAGCTGGCTACAGCAAAAGCCAAGTGTTTATTATTTCTATCACCCGACCTAACTGGCTTATAGGCTTTTCCGGCGACCCCACTTACTGAATCAAAGAAAGGGTGAATAAATAGCACTACGTCTGCTTTCCATGCCTTACGCATCTCTCTTAGCTTTTGACTATTGGCCATTTTAGACAATAACTGAGAAAAATTCCTACTGCATCTACCTTGTGGACAAACATCCTCCGGCGGTAAACTATACGCGTACCGCTCAGTACCGAATTTAGTATTTTCATGAGCTGTATAGTACCTCATTCCACTGATATTACCTTCTCCATCTATAATATCAGTTATGCCTCTCAAAACAGGGACAGGCATATACTGTCTGAATTTATATTCTTTCATTCTTTTAGCTATGTTTGGATGTATTAACCACAAGACGCCAGGACCTATTGTGTTTTCTAGAGATGTTTTTGGATCTAACGGCATTTTTACAGCCCAGCCATTAATAGACTTTGATGCATAAGAATTAACAGGAGCAGCAACTAAGTTGTCTTTAATTAACCCATCACTTACTTCTATTGTGTGATCACCCGATTGGGAGGGCTTTTGCAGTCGCTTTGTCTCTGTAGCACTAATAACTTCCCAATCCGCTGAAAACCTTATGAATTTTTCACTTTCATTAGTGCTAACAATTAACTCATAATAAAGCTCAGATGGCTCAGCACTTTCATTACTCTCCTCGAATGAATACAGCCTAGCTTTTATTTTTTTGTTTTGTGATTTGAACTCAACACTTCTTAACTTTAAATCTCTGCCATACGTTAGATTAGTTGGCTTTAAAGAGATGTTAGGTGAAGCTATTCCCTCAAATTTCAAATTCATGTTTAGCATTTCAACACCCGAATAAGAAACTTTTCGACTTAAATCTCCGAATGTGTCTTTAAGTCCATCTTCACTTTCAGCATCAATTCGTTTATCTGAATTAGCATTCTGTATAATATCTTCCAGCGTGCTTCTTTGTAAGATGTTTAACTCAAACGATTCCATATTCTTAGTTTGAGAGTATTTATTATTCATAGGCTCTACATCTAGAGCTTGAGTCTGAAAGCTAGCTCCAAATAGTAAAATCAAAGGGAGAAATATTTTTTTCATATGATATGTCCTTATAGTTAATTTTATTTCCTAAACCACCATATTCTCACATGATTAATATGCAAACCTATTTTAGGTACTAAACATACTTTTTTGTCTAGAAATAAATACAAAAATGTAAAAATCTACTAAAATGCACACTAAAATGCATAAGTCTTAGTTTCATCTTTCAGATTCGATTAACAGGGCTCAATTAAATCTGACAGTCAAAGATTGGCACATGCCAGATCTTAACTTAGATTCAAATTAAGCTTCGATCTGTTCTGAGAGGTCTAACGCATCATCAACTTCTATTACTAAGTACCTGACAGTTCTTTCTAGTTTTCTATGGCCAAGTAGAAGCTGAAAGGCTTTTTAGTTTTTTATAAATTAGTGATGTTTTGGTACGTCTCATTGAATGAGTACCATATTGGGTCTTATCTACATGTTTGAGCTTCTTGTAAAGCTAGATAGCTTCTATTTCATGAAAATCGATTCCAGTAAGGTTATTCTCTTTTATTAAAGAGTAAAAACTATTTTCTGCATCTGTAGTTATGTAACTCAATCCCGTTTCTTTTGTGCGAAATAAAGCTGTATTTTCTACTTTTGACTTATCTATTACTAAGCGCTTGAACGGCTTTATCATTTTTATTTCACCACGTTTATTATAATTGTGCTCAGTAAGGTCGTGGTTTAGAGCATCTTCAAAACCAACTAGGTTTAGCGCATACCAAGTTTCACCTTGCAAATCACATTTAAGATATTCAACATTGTGTCCTAAATTAGGTTCCATTATTGCTTTAACTTCTTTTGATAAAACATAAGAAGTAGCTCCTAGTCCTGCAATATCTGGTATTTGAAGCCCAGCGTTTACATCATGCTCATCAATGAGCCAGTTAACTCCAAGAGTGCGCCAGTTATCTGTCATTGAATGGCCATCAAAAAGTAAAATTTGGCCTTCTGTTAATTGCATCGTTTGCTCGAAACCTGTTTCATTGAGGTAAAGGTATAAATCAGGGTTTATATTAAAACCATATACTTTATTAAAACTTTTCATATTATTAAACCTGAGTTCCACTTAGTTTTGTATGGATTGGGAATTCACCATCTTCAAGGCCATCTGAAATTTGACGTAATGCTTCAATTATCCCTCTGTGTCCTAATCCCTTGTTGATTGACTGGTCAAGAAGAAACTCTACATTCAAATAATATTTTTTCGTATGGATGGTTGCGTGTGCATAAGCGTCAGGCATTGACTCCAGAGGAACGTGAGCTTTATGTAATGGTAAATATACGCCATTAGCTTCATGATCAATGTCAATACCAAATGCCGCTAACCGCATACGAGAACGTGCTGCTCGCATGGCATTCCAAGAGACAATATGATGTGCGGCTGTATTTTTAGGAAGCTTTCCTCTACCAACTTTAGCCATATTTTCAGCTAACTTCTTGGAGTGGCTTTTCATGTGTTGCAATTGTAATATTGTAAGCGCGCAATTAAACCCACATACCAATATTAATGCTACCTATGCATAATTTACTCAGCATATTAACCTGAGGTAATTATGAATAAACAGCAAAAAATAAAACACTGGCAAGGCATTTTTG